>JAHIYU010000075.1 GCA_018814885.1 bacterium
CCGCGCCGGCGGCGCCGTCTTCCCCTCGTCGCTCCCGCAACGCGCCAGCGCCGCTGCGGCCAGCGTATGGTCGGGGTCGCGCTCGAGAACCCGCCGCAACTGCTCGGAGGCGGCTTTGCGCTCGCCGCTCTCCAGCAGGCACAGGCCCAGCAGCCAGCGCGCGGACAGGGAATCGGGACAGCGGACGAGACCGCCGTTCAGAAGCTCGATCGCTTGCGCATTGCCACCGGTGCGCCGGGTCAGATCGGCCAAGGGGATGAAATGCCGCGAATGCGGATTGCGCTCGTGCTGCATCTCGAAGTATCTGATCTTCCGCTGCAAGGCCTGCGACCGCCTCTCCGGATGAGGTGACTGGACCATGAAGTCTAGGCACGACAGCCACGCCCCGTCAAGATATCAGGCCCAGCCATTCGCCCAGCAATTCCTGGAAACGTCCGATCAGCAGTGCGAAGCGGGCCATCACGGCGGAGCCGAACGAGGCGCCGAAGGTCACCAGCATGAACATAAGCCCCAGACGGGCGACGCGGCCATAGGCGCCGCGATGCTCCCGGGTGTTGATGAAATAGACGAGGCCGCTGAGGGTGCCGATCAGGATCACCAGCGCCGCCAGCGATTCCTGCCACAGCCAGCGTCCGTCGACCATGGGCAACAGGCCCCGGCCGACGGTGGCCCTGATCTGATAGACGAAATCCGAGCGGATGTACCGCACGAGGCCATAGCCCGCCGTGGTGCCGATCACGAAGGCTGTGGGCCAACGACCCAGCCAGGCCCAGGACGGCACCAGACGGCAGAGCATCAGCAAACCCAGCGCCAGCGGCGCGAGCGCCGTGAGATCGGTCCCGCCCGGCACCGCCTCGGGACTGGTGACGCGGCTGGCCGCTGGCACCAGCTTCACGACCACCTGGGGCCAGAAGGTCGTCCAGAATCCTATGACCATCCAGTATGCCGCGCTGACGCCGACGAATATGTGCTCGGCGACCTTGTAGAAGGGGTTGTCGCGGTAGAGGAAGGAGAAGACCATCAGGGTCAGCAAGGCGCTCACCCAGACTGTCAGGTCGGTGCTGATGGCGATCGCCGCGATCATGGGCCCTCCCGCCGCTGCCGGCGCGTCAGCAGGAGACCGGCGTTGCCCAGGAGGATGAAGGCCACGATCACCACGTGCGCCACGGCCTGCGGACCCATGCCCCGGGTGGCCCGCTGCACGGGCGGCACCTCACCGGGATAACCCGCCAGCAGCGCCGCCTCGTATTCGGCGGCCCCCTTCAGGGCGCCCATGAGACCGACCAGCTGCATGGGGTAATACGGGAAGAACTGGGGCGCGCCGACGCCGGTGCACCCCCCCGCGATGGGCACGTCCAGCACATCGCCGGCGTAGAGGATCCACTCCTTGAGACCCGGCACGCCGGCCGAGAGACTCACGATCAGGCCGAAATCTCCTATCCCCCGGATGCCGTGCAGGGCGGGCAGATCCGACAAGGGCACACCGCTGATATCCAGCTCGTACCTGGCCGTCAGCGAATCGCGCAGCGAATTGATGAACATCTCGCCGCCCGCCTGGAAACCCAGGCGTACCCAGTCGCGGCCCTCCACGGCGTCGGGGAATTCCGTCAAGCAGATCTGCGACACGATCCGGGCGATCATGTTGTTGCCGGTGGGCCACAAGGAGATGAAACACACCGGATGTCCCGCCAGCAGCGCGTGGCGCGTCAGGGCCTCCGCCATCGGCTCCAGCTCGGGCGCCGAGCTCGGGGAATAATCCAGCGACAGCAGGATCGGCACGCCGGCGGGCAGCTTCTCGATGTGCTGGAAGATCGGTCTGACGACATCGCTGGGCCGGTCGGGGAAATACAGCCCCGACAGCAGCGCCCCGCAGACGGCCACCGCCATAACCAGGTAGATCCAGCGCCTGTCCAGAGTCTCGAACCGGGAGACGGCGGCGGCGAACCGGTTCATTTCCCCGACCTCCCCCCCTGCCCCTTCTCCACGCCCAGGATGAGCCGCATGGCCATGGCCACCACGCCGAGAGCGATACCGAGCATGATGGCGCGCTGTCCCGCCGTGTTGGGCACCTTGAGGATCCAGAGCGACAGATCCTCCATGCGCAGGAAGGTCAGCGGCGCCGGCAACCAGGCGGTCAGTGTCGCGCCGAAGGGGATACGACCCAGCAGCACGACCAGCGCCGAGACCAGCAGGATCGTCGATTCCACGCTTCGCGCGCGGAAGGCCCGAAACGAGGCGGACGAGATGTAGAAGGCGAGCAGTGCGTAGAGTGTCGCATGCAGGGGACTGAGCACGCTCTCGAAGATGCCCGTCAACCAGCTGTCCGGCGCGGCCACGTCCCCCTGCAGACCTGGTGGACCGCCGAACTTGGCGAATCCGACGATCAGCACCGCCACGAAACTCGCGAGCGTGACCATCGAGTAGCGCCAATCGGCGGCTCGCTCCCGCACCTTGCGCCAATGTGTCTTCATGAGGTTGACGCCGCCCAGGGTGAAGGCGAAGACGGCGAGCACGCTGAACCAGAGGGAGAAGTGCTGGTCGCAGAAGGCCAGCAGGCGCGAGGCGCCGGTATCGCCCGGCCCCTGCGGTCGCGTCGCGAAGGCGGAGGCGACCAGCAGCAGGGCCACCGTGGTCAGGATGATCTGGGTGATTCTCTGGCGCAAGCCACCTACCCCGTACGGAAAATGTTCATGAAGGCGTCACGCAGCCAGATCAAGGCGCCCGACCCCGTGAGTTCGGCCAAGGTGACGATCACGACGCCGGCGACGACGGAGGCAATGGCGGCGGCCTTGCCCAGATCCTGGCCGCGCAGGCTGCCGAGCATGGCGGGATCGCGTTCCAGCGAAGCGCCTGCCGCGAAGAACTCCTCCCCGATGAGGGTGTGGTCGCAGGCGGCCACGAAGAACGGCAGCTGGACCGGGCTGGCGGTGCCGGCGATCTGCACGGCGCCCACATGATGTCCTCCCTCGGCGAGCAGCAGCGATTCCGAGGCGAAAAAGCCCATGAAGAGGCAGAGGCCAGGCTTCTCGCGATCGATCAGACCGTCCACCCTCGCCACGAATCCCAGCTGGTCGTCGGAGATGTAGGTCACCTGATCGTCGTCCCAGAGATCCGCCCGGCCGGCTGCGACGTAGGCGTCCCGACAGATATCGCGTGCGGTCTCCATCACCATGCTGCGGCTGGTCGGGACGAAGAGCCGGCCACCGCATCTGGCGACCTGGGCGGCGACCGGCGCCAACACGGAAAGGGCGGCCACGGTCTGCATGTTGTCCAGATCGCGGACACCGGGCACGAAGAAGACCGGGCGCCCGGCCTCGGTGGCCCGGGCGACGGCCTGCTCGACCGCAGCGAGCGCGGTGAAAGGCCTCACGCGTATCTCGCACCCCCGACGCGCACGCAGGATGGACCAGGCGATCAGCCCGCAGAGCACTCCCGTCACCAGCAGCACGTTCCAGGCCTGGCTGTCGAGGTAGACGCTCACGACGGTTCCGTCCGGCCGACCGGCGGGTCCCCGTTTCCCTCCAGACATGCCAGCAGCAGGTCCAGATTGGCGCGCTTCTCCAGGATGCGCGCCAGACGGGATGCGCTCTCGCCGGGAACCACGACGTCAAGCACCGGCGCTGCGACATGAAGGACCTGGGAGCCCAGAAACGACAGGGGACGCAGACTCGCCAGCCAGAGGATGGCGGCCGAGGCCAGCCCGGATTCGCGCACGCGGGCGGCCAGATCGTGCAGGAAGCGCATATCCTCGGCGGCCAGCCCGGGCGAATCCGCGGGGCGGTCCTCCGCACGACCCTCCGAGTCGAACGGACGGCTGCGGCCGTGCGCCCGGTGCGTGCCTGAGAGGCGGCTCATCGGACCTGCCGCTTGATGTACTCCGTGACCGCAGAGACGTCCTCGAGGTGTCCCAGATGTGCGGGCAGGAGATCCGCCGAGGCGAGGCCGGAGGCGAATTTGCGGATTTCCGACACCGCCGCCGTATCGGCGGGATCTTCCGTCCCGGCAGCGCAGGCGATGGCGCCGCGTCCCACGTCTGCGAGCACGCGTCGGGCCTGCAACCGGCTCATGGCCGCGAAGACGCCGGCGCCCTTATCGCCCGCATCGGCCAGTGCCCGGGCGCGGCGGCAGAAGGCGCCGGCGACTTCGCAGGCGGTCATCATGTCGGCCAGCGTGAACTGGACGGCCTGGCGCGTGGCCGTGCGCTTCGTGTGGCAGAACTGGATCGCTGCGTTGAGATCCCGCGTCGCGGCGGCGACGAGGCCGGCCCCCAGGTCGCCCTGCCGGGCGTGGAGTTCGTCCAGCCCGGCCGCCTGGGCTTCGTACCAGCCGCCCTTCGAGCGAACCGTCTCCTTCCAGCGGAACATGCCGATGATGCTTTGCAGGATCTCGCTGGTGCCCTCATAGATCGTGGTGATGCGCACGTCGCGCTTGATCTTCTCCACGATGTACTCGCGCGTGTAGCCATATCCGCCCAGAGCCTGCATCGCGTCCTCGGCGGTCTTGTTCCCCGCCTCCGTACACCACAGCTTGGCGACGGCGCCCTCGACCTGCAGACCCTCCTCGCCGGCGTCGAGCCGGCCGGCGATCTCTTCGGCGTACGCGCGCCCGGCTTCGAGCGCGACCCAGTTGGGCACGATCAACTTGGCGCAGTAGCCTTCCTTCTCGATGAGCGGCGAACCGAACTGGATCCGTTCCTTGGCGTAGCGTACCGCGCGTTCGAGGGCGGCCTTGCCGGCGCCCAGCCCGAAAGCACCGACCATCAGGCGCGTGTAGCCGAAGACGGCGTTCGCCTGCTTGAGGCCCTGCCCCTCCACGCCGCCGATGAGCTGGTCGACCGGGACTTCCACGTCCTCCAGGACGACACTCGCGGTGTCGGAGGCGCGTATGCCGTGCTTGTCCTCGTGCCGGCCGGCGGTAAGGCCGGGCGTCTCGCGTTCGACCACGAAGAAGGTGGGACCCTCGGGTGCCTTGGCCAGGATGGTGTAGATCTCGGCCACGCTGCCGTTGGTGATGAACTGCTTGGTGCCGTTGATGCGGTAGCCCGTGACGCGGCCGTCGCCGTCGGTGATGCGCGTCGCCACCGTTTGCAGGGCGGCCACGTTGCTGCCCGCGGCGGGTTCCGTGACCCCGTACGCCACGATCCTGCCCTCGGCGATCTTGCCCAGCCACTTGGACCTCTGCGCGTCGGTGCCGCCGACGATGATCGGATCGGTGCCCAGGCAGATGGCCAGAAAAGAGGTCGCCAGTCCCAGGTCGATCACCGCCATCTCCTCCGAGACGCGGCAGACATCCAGGGCGCCGCCGCCAAGCCCTCCCACCTCCTCGGGCAGGAAGACCAGGTGCAGTCCCACCTCGGGAGAGAGCAGCGTCTTGATGAACGCCAGGGGGAATTCGTCCCTGACGTCCAGTTCGAGCTGACGTTCCTCGGGCATGTCCCTCAGGCACACCTGGCGCATGGCCTCGATCATCATGTCGCGCATCTCTGGGCTGAGTCCGGCGGTCCTGGTCATGGGTCTCTCCTGGTCTACTCGCCTAGGTCGGAATCTTCATGCTGAAGCTCCGGTGGGGTGTCGACCCCCCGCAGGAACTCGCTTTCTCGCAGCTCTCCATCGTGAATCATCCGGGCCTGAGCTTTTCAGGTCATCTGCTCCGTGTCGAAGGATATCCGGCCTTCGCCGATGTTCACGCAGTGACCGCCGACGCGAATCGCCACGGCCTTGCCGTCCTCGACGTCGGCCTGGACGAACAGACGGCTCGGCCTGCCCATCTCCAACCCCTGCTCGCAGACGATCCGGGCTTCCGCGCCGGCCGGGACGAGCCGGTGCTTGATCATGTACGCGATCAGGGAGCCCACGGCGCTGCCGGTCGCGGCATCCTCGGGGATGCCGAAGCCGTGGGCGAACATGCGGCAATGAACATCCGCATCCCGGCTCTCGGTCTCGCACGTGAAGACGAAGAGATCGCCGAAACCGAGATCGTTCATGATCTCGCGCGCCCCGGCTGCACTGAGCTTGATGCTGCGCATCGTGTCCAGGGAAGCGAGCGGCACGATGTGGATCGGCAGACCCGCCGAGACGATCTCGCAGGGCATGCCCGTGATGGCGATGTCCTGTTCGTCGAGTCCGAGCGCGCGCGCCACCTTGCCGCGCTGGTAGTATTGTCCGATGAACTCCGCGGGCTCATGCGCCATGCTGAACAGGGTGTCCCCGTTCTCCCACTTGAGCGTCACCGGATGAAAGCCCGTCTCCGTCTGCCAGGTGAAGGTCGTCTCGGGCTGGCTGCGGGCGATGAGACCGCGCGTAAACAGTGCGCAGGTGGCGCCTACGACCGACAGACCGGACAGGGGGACCTCGGCCGACGGCGTGAAGATACGCAGCCGGGCCTGGCGGGCCGCGGCGTCGGCCCCGGTCACGAAGGCCGTTTCGGGCGTCCCCATCTCGCTGGCTATGATCTGCATCACCTTGGCCGACAGTCCACCGCCCTCGGGAAAGAGCGTCAGGCGGCTGCCGCCGAACGGCACACGCGTGAAGACGTCCATCAGCATGTAGTCACGTTCGACCAAGGCCAGCGCACCTCGGAGTTGAGGACGGACTGTCAACGGGAGACGGCGAGCTGACGCATGTTAGCGTTTCGCCCCGGCCAATTCAAGGGGTCACTGTCAGGAGGTAAGAACGACCACGGCCATGGCATGCTCGCGTTCGTGGCTGAGGCTCAGGAGGATGCGCCCGGCGCCGGTGGCGGCATAGGCATCGCGGGCCGGGCCGTGCAAGCTGAGTCCGGTTGCGCCGTCATGGTCGCCGATGACCTCGATATCCCGGTACATCACACCCTGGGCAGCCGCCCCCAGCGCCTTGACGAAGGCCTCCTTGGCCGCCCAGCGCGCGGCCAGGGTCGCGGCTTCCCCGCCGTTCCTGCCGTGCGCGAGCGCGATCTCGTCGGGCCGGAAACAGCGCTGCAGGAAACGATCGCCGTGGCGCTCCACCGCGGCGGCGATCCTGCCCACCGAGACGATGTCGCAACCCAGTGCGAGCATCAATAGGCCCCCTTGCGCTCGATGACCGCCGGGATCGTCCGTGACAGCACCCACAGGTCGAAGCGCAGGCTCTGCTGGCGGACATAGGCCAGGTCCAGCGCCATCCATTCGGTGAAATCGAGCTGGCTGCGACCGGAGACCTGCCAGAGACAGGTCAGCCCGGGCTTTACCAGCAGTCGGCGTGCCTGGGCCGGCGTGTATTGCGCCACCTCGTTCGGGATCTGAGGGCGCGGGCCCACGATGGACATGTCGCCCCTCAGGACGTTGAACAGCTGGGGAAATTCGTCCAGGCTGCTGCTGCGGATGAAGCGGCCCACGCCGGTGATGCGGGGATCGTCCTGGATCTTGAAGGCCGCGCCCGTCGCCTCGTTCAGATGTCCCAGTTCTGACTTGCGCGCTTCGGCGCCCCGTTCCATGGAGCGGAACTTGTAGCACAGGAACGTACGTCCCCGGTACCCGACCCTCTCCTGCTTGAAAAACAACGGGCCGGGGGAATCAATCTTGATCATCAGGATCAAGAATGGCAGCAGCGGCAGGATCAGGAGCAGGCCGAGGAGTGCGCCTGCGATGTCGATCAGGCGTTTGACCACGCTGAACAGACGCGATCCATCGGGCACCGGCCCATGGATATCGTCGGCGATGAAGCTCTCGTACCCGCCGGCCTCGGCGAACACATCAGTCTCCCCTTGCGCGATCTTCACGGGGCATCCACCTCCGCTGCTGGCGGAGCCCGGCGTGGCGCGTTTCCGTCGCGCACGACCCGCAGCAAGCGCACGCCGGGAAAAGTGCGGTCGGTCGCGACGTACCCCAGCTCTGCCAGGGCCACGGGCAGGTAGTGGGACGGATCGAGCGCCGCGCTCCGACTCAGGACCAGCCAGGCCATGGGCGCGTCTCCCACGCGTTCGGCGACGAGGCGTCGCGCGGTCGCCAGGTCATCTACGGGTCCGCTCTGCCAGAAATCCTTCACCACTGCGGCCCCTTCGTAATAGAGCGTGAAAACGTCCGTCACCACCGGCACCAGCACCGGCTCCCCCGGCTCGCCGTGGGCCGCGACCCATGCGGCCGCGGCGCGGATGTCGTCCCGGGCGTAGCGGTCCGACAAATGGTAGTTCGCCGTGGACCAGAGGGTCAAGGCGAGCCAGGCGGTTCCAGCGAGCGCGGCAGCGCGGCCCGGCAGGCGCGCGACACCCAGGGCCGCCGCGCAGAGCAGCAAGGGCAGCAGGGTCGCCAGATAGCGCGGCGTGAAGGTCTTGATGTCAGCCAGCCGCAGGGCCGTCAGAACGAGCACCGGCACGACCAGCCAGACGAACAGGGTGAGGCGCGAGCGCGCGCGCAGCCGGGACAGCCCGTAGAGGAAGAGCGCGCCGGCCAGGAGACCGGCGGTCGCCAGCAGCGGCAGACTCGCCTTGACCAGCGCCAACCGGTCCGGTCGATGGAGCTCGGTCAGGGTCGGTCCGAGCGTGAAGCCATAGAACATCGCGTAGAACGTGAAGGGGTAGGCCCAGACGCTGAGGCTCATGGCGCCCGCCGGCTGCAGTCCGCCCCCGCCGCCCGGCGCCAATCGTCCCACGTACCAGTAGCCGGTGGCCTGGAGCAGCCAGGGCAGAGCGACGAGACCAACCAGGCCGAAAGCCGTCAGCCATCCTCGCCGGTGCTCCCGTCGCCACGGTCTGGCGAAAAACAGCACGGCGAGAGCTTGCGCCAAGATCAAAAAGAGGGCCGACATGTTGCTCAGCACGGCCAGTCCGGACAACAGGCCGAAGGCGACTCCGCGCCGGACAGTCGCGCCGTCGCGCAGCATACGCGTCAGCACAAGGGTGGCGGCCAGGCTCCACAGCACGAGAAAGGCGTATCCCCGCGCCTCCTGGCTATACCAGATGTGGAAAGGGCTGATGGCCAGCAGGAGGGCGGCCCATTCGCCGCAGCGGCGATCTCCCAGCTCCTGGCCCAGGCGCATGATCAACGGGACGGCAGCCACGCCCGCCACGGCGGCGGGCAGGCGCATGAGGAATTCGGAGAGGTTGTCCCGGACGAAAGGCCAGAGCACGGCCATGTACAGGGGACCCTGGATGTTGTCGCGGAACTGCTCCCAGAAGCCGTGCCCCGGCCCCGGGTTCACCATGCGCCAGGTGAAGACCTCGTCGATCCAGAGCGAATCGGCGCCGAGGCGGTAGAATCTCAGCACCGCCGCCAGCAGGATCACTAGCGTCACGTAACGCCAGTCGGCCTCGCCGTCCGCTGCGCGCCCCGTCCGCGACCGCCAGGGATTCTCCACCGGGCGGGCCGTGAGGCTCCCTCCGCGCTCGGATCTCACCTCGGTCCGGCTTCCGGCAACGTTTCACCCATGGTGAACTCCTTCAATGAAGCGTCGATGGCGCCGACCTTGACCTTGGTCTTCATCAGCACCGGCAAGCGGCGCTCGTCCGCGGTCAGCCAGATGGTCAGCTTGCCTTCGAACTGGAACAGGCCTTCACCGAGAATGATCGGCTCCACCTTGAAGCAGTCGAAAGTCCCGGCCGGCACACTCACGGTCTCGCGACCGTGCACGATCACTTCCAGATCGTAGTTCTTGTGGGAGCTGTGGGTGTGAATGAACGCGCTGGCGCCCGGCTGCAGATCCATGGTGCGCACGAAATAGAAGGCCGAGAGGATATCGTGCACTCCGAACGGGATCTCCAGCTCGCGCCGATCCGCATAGTGGGCCACACCCGCCTCGTGATCGAACCTGATGGCGATGTTCTTGCGGTAGTCCCCCTCCCGCAGGCGCTTGCTGAAGTATCGACTGAACAGGGTCTCGGCGTCGATGTGCGACACGACCTTGTCGCGGACCATGTAGAAAGCCGAGAAGAACCTGTTCGAGATGGCCTTGCTCTCGACGCGATAGCACAACCGGCCGTCCGATTCGACCATGTCGCGAACCTCGAGCGAGGCTTCTCCCGCGTTCACCGGACCGTAATCGATCGAGAAGAGCAGGAACTCACCGGGTGCGTACGGGACGCGGGCATAGGCCGGTTTCGGATCAGATACGGCCGAATCCGTGGCAGCCAACGCACCCATGGCGACGGACGCGCCGGCCGGGACCAGCCAGCAGCCAAGGAACGTCACGATTCGTAGAAGTCCATTCATGAAGAAATCCGATCAACTGTCGGCTGCGTCCACCGTCCGCACGCCGCTGAGGACCTGGCGCACCGCCTCGGCGACCATCTCCGCGCTAAGTCTCGTCATGCACGGATGGTCGGGCAGGGGGCACAGCGGCAAATCGCACGGTGAACAGTCTTCACCCGTCCGGACGGCAACATGCAAGGGGTGTTCCGGGTTCCAGCCGCCCGGATCGGTCGGGCCGAAGAGCGTGACCGTCGGCACGCCCATGACCGCCGCCAGGTGGCGGGGCCCGCTGTCGGTGGCGACGAGGACGTCAAGCCGGCCCACGAGATCGGCCAGCTCGCACAGATCCGTCGGCGGGGGACAGATGATCTCCGGCACTTCGGCCAGCAGAGGCGCCAGGACGGATTCCTCCCCGGGACCCGGCAGCAGCACGACCGTCGTGCCCTCGCGCAGGATAATCCGCGCGAGGCGCGCCGCAGCCGCGAGTGGCCACGACTTGGCCGGCCAGGTCGCACTGAGCACCAGTCCGAGGCGGGGACGGGCCCGCGCTTCCAGCCGCGCCCGCCAGCGGAGGTAGGGGCCGCCGAGTTGCGAGTCCGCGAAATCAAAACGTCCCCTCGGCAGCCACGGGAGGAGCGACAGGCCCAGCGCGCGCAAGGGATCGAGGAAACTCTCGCCCGCGAACTGGCGCAGCGACAGGTCCCGCGACCGGTTGCGCGGCACGCGCACGTTGTAGGCCCAGCTGCGCCAGCGCAGATCGTATCCCACCCGCCAGCGGGCACCGCTAAGGGCCGTCCAGAGCGCCGTCTGCGGAGTGCTCAGGAAATCGATCACCAGATCGTAATGCCGCCGCCTCAACATGCCTATCCAGGCCAGCGCGCCCAGTCTGTCGCGCTCATCCCAGGCCAGCACGTTCACCCCCGCGCGGGAGCCGAACAACTTCGCCAGGGAACGATCCACGACCAGATCCAGTTCGGCATCGGGCAGGGCCTCGTGGAGGGACAGCACCGCAGGCAAGGTGACCAGCGCGTCGCCCAGCGCCCGCCGCCGGATCATCAGGACCCGCCGTGGCGCGGCGATCGACAGCGATCCGGCCTCTCTCATGGCTTCTCCCCGCTCGCGAGGTGAAGTGCGGCGATCGCGTCCATGACCTGGCCGGGCGTCAAGGCGGGGAGACAGACGAAGTCGCCGCATTCGTGCAGGTCACAGGGGTGGCAGCGAGGGCGCGTGCACAGGGCCCGGTAGGGCCCGAAGGATCCGTAGGGGAACCAGATGTCGGGATCGGTCGGTCCCAGCAGCGCGACTGTGGGCCGGGCCAGGGCCACGGCCGCGTGCATCAGTCCCCCGTCCACGGTGATCACGAGTCCGCTGTGAGTGACCGCGGCCAATGCGTCGTCGAGGGACAGGGGCGGGAGACAACCGCCGTGGGGCAACCCCGAACGAGCCAGGGCGGCGCGGTAGGCGTCGCCGCCGTCGGGGGGTGGGAGCATCACGACCGGTCCGCGTCCGTCGTCCGCGAGGGCGCGCGCAAGCCGCCGCCAGTTTTCGGGCGGCCAGGCCTTGGACGGCCAGGTCGCACCGGGTACGAGCAGCGTGTAACCGCGCGGCGACTCCACACCCAGGTCGTGCAGGGCGCTACGGACTTTCCGGCTCATGGCGAAGGGATGCAGAACCGGTCCCAGCCCGACGGGAAACTCCTCGAGATACCAGGCGCGAAAATCCAGCCCGCTAGGATGGTGCCGCAAGGGCAGCAGGCGCCCCAGGTGCTCGCCGAGCGCGCCGGGTGCCGCCCGGCGGAACGTCTGGTCCGCCGCCGGCGCAGGTACTTTCGGGGCGTGGGTGAAGAGCCGGCTGCGGATGCCCCGTGCGCCGCCGATCCGGAACCGGGAGCCGGAGAGTCGCATCAGCCAGGCGCTGCGGGGATTGTAGAGGAGGTCCACGCCGAGGTCGTAACGGCGGCGGCGCAGTTCGCCGACGGTATGCCAGGTGCCGCGGCCACCGGGTGCCTGCACTCCCCGGGCGAACCGGCGCGCGGCGGCATCCGGTCCCCGGCGCGTGCTCACCAGTGCGTGGACCCGCGAGAGGCAGGGATGGTCCCTCAGGAGGGGCGCGCCCTGCGATTCGCAGAGGTACCCCAGGTCCAGGTCGGGATCGCCTCGGCGCAGTACCTGGAGCACGACGGTGGACATGACGATGTCGCCCAGATAGCGCAACCTGGAAACCAGCACCGAGCGCAGCCGCACGCCGTCCACCTGCCAGCTCAAGTATTCAGCTCCCCCAGGATGTCGTCCACGGCACGCGCCAGATCGTCCAAGATCTTCACGCGCCAGACGGGATCCACGTCACGCGCCGTCTCGCGGCCCCGGCCCGTCTCGACAAGGTAAGTGCCCATGCCGAAATGGCGACCGAGCTCGAGGTCCGAGAGCTTGTCGCCGATGATCCACGCGCGCTCAGAATGCCAACGGAGCCGGCGAGCCGCGGCGTCCAGCATACCGGGACGCGGCTTGCGGCAGTTGCAGTCGTCCTCGGGCGCGTGAGGGCAATAGTAGACGCCGTCCAGCGCCACACCCTCGGCGGCCAGGAGGGCATCGACGCGCTCCTGCACCGCCGCGAACTCGCGCTCCGAATAGTAACCTCGGCCGATGCCCGACTGGTTCGTCACGACCACCAGGCGCAGACCGGCGGCAGCGGCGCGCGCCAGGGCCGCGGCGACCCCCGGCAGCAACCTCACCCGGGCAGGGTCGCTGATGTATTCCGTGTCCTCGATGATGACGCCGTCCCGGTCGAGGAAGAGGATCGGTGCCGCCGTCATCCCGGGCGTGTCCGGCGGGGGTTCGCGGCAGCAGGAGGGACCTGATCCCGGCACCATCGAGAGCGCGTCCGCCGCCCCGAGTATCCGCCGCGCGGCGATGCTGTCCAGGCAGAAGCTCTCCCGGGGACACGACGGCAGGTAGCAGGGCTGACAGGGGAATCCCTCGGCGCGTACCGAGGTCGCCGCCGGTCCGCGCGGACGGGTCCAGGCGGTGCTCGTGGAACCGTAGATGCCCACCGTGGCCTTGCCCAGGGCGGCCGCGAGATGCATCAGGCCGCTGTCGTTGCCGACGAAAACCGCCGCCTCCCGCAGTAGCGAAGCAACCTCGACCAGGGACGTGCGGCCCACGAGATCGTGACAGCCGGGCTGCTCGCCAAGGCGGTCCCGCCACGGACGATCGACCAGCGAGCGCACCCTCCTCGCCGTGCCGCTCGCAGCGATGTCGCCGATCAGGGCCACGCGTACATCGTCTCGCGCGAGCAGTTCTGCGATCAGTTCCGCCTGCCGTTGCGGCGGCCAGGATTTGGCGTCGCCGTAAGTGGCGCCCACGGACAGCAGCCACAACGGCGGCTTCGAGTCCACATCCCTCTCACCTGGATTCGCGACACCGGCCCCCAGACGGGGATACGGTGGCACCGGATGGGCCGGCGGCTGGCAACCCAGGCAGTCCCGGGCCCAGGCCCGATAGAGCAGGCCCAACTCCTCGGTGTAGTGCATGGTGCCTCGCGGCGGACGTGCGACGGGCGCGGTGAGCAGCAGGGAGCGGGCGTCCCCCCTGAACCCGATTCGCGCTGGGATGCCGGATATGCGGGCGACGACGGCGGCGCGCAGGGAGGGCGGCAAAAGCATGACGGCCGGGTACTTCCCTCTGCGCCACTCCGCAGCCTGGCGCCAGACACCCCGCCAACCGGCATGCCGCCCCCGGCGTGAGTATCGGATCACTCCGGACAGCCTCGGGTCGTCCGCCAGCAGGGGCAGCCAAGCCTCGCGGACGGACACGTGCAAGTCCGGACAAGGAAGATCGAGATCCCGCTCGCCCGCGGCGAAGAGCTCCAGCAACGAGGTGGCCATGACCAGATCGCCGAGCCAGTTCGGCGCCGCCAGGAGGAGGGTCATGCGCCGGGCCATGGCGACCTCCTCGTCAACGCGCGCTCCGCACGGCCTCGACAGCTTCCATCAACGTCTCGATGTCCACGCGCTGGCCGCCCTTGACGCGCAGAACGCGGACGTGCGGATAACCGTCGGGCACCCAGGATGCATCGTCCTCCTTGAGAAAGAGTCCGAGCGTGGGCACGCCCGTCGCGACCGCGAAATGGAAGAGGTCCGTGTTGCCCGCGATGAACAGATCGCACAACGCGGCCAGCAGGACCGTATCGAAGAGGGTCTCGCGCGGCAGGCTGAGGGGCGGTACGGTCAACCCGGACTCGAAGCGCTGCAGCAGCTCCGGGTCGGCGTCGATGCTCAGGGGCAGGGTACGGCATGGCATCTGGCTGGCCAGCTGGTTCATGACGAAATGGAGGTTCTGGGCCGCTAGGCCGACGCCGGCTTTGCCGAGCGCGGGATCGACGCCCACCAGCACCTCGTCCTGCCGCGGTTTGTTGAAATGGATGAGCTGGCGCATGCGGCGCACGCGCTCCTCGGGCAGGGGCCAGGCGCGGTCGCGGGAGAAGGCCGGCAGCCCGAGGAAGGGCGCGGCGGCGGAGAGCCTCTCGCCGCGGTAGCGGTCGTCTGGCTCGCGCTGGCGTATCTCGAAATTGACGGCGGGGAAGGAACCGCCATGGGAAGGGCCGAGTCGCAGCTTCGCGCCGCTGGCCAGGGCTACGGCCTCGAGACCGGCCTGGGGCGTAAACGACATGACCACGCTCAGGTCGTACTCGCGCTTGCGGACGTTTTTGAGCAGGGAATACATGCCGGGGCTCCACGGCTGCAACTGCCGCCGCCGGTAGACGAGGCAGTGGTGTGCGATGCCGCTCGGCGCGATCAGCGGAGCATGCTCCTCGGGAATCAGGAAATCGATGCGCGCACGGGGATACTCTTCCCGCACCGTCTGCAACAAGGGCATGTGGAAGAGCAGATCGCACAGGTCTCCGTTGTCTATGGCCAGCAGGCGGGATTCCATGCCCAGGGTGCCCGGAAGGCTGAAGGCCCCCGCCTCGCCCCTGGCGATGAAACGTCCCAGAAGACCGGTCAAGAAGCTGCCGTCCACCACCGTCCACCCTTCCTCGTGCGTCGGATCATCGTCATTCCGCGAGTGCGGGGAATATCTCCGCGAACACCTCGTCCACGTGCTTCACGCAGACGAAAGTGATGTCCTTGGCCGCCTCTTCGGGGATGTCTTCCAGGTCCGCCTCGTTCTGGTTGGGCATGATGATCTTGCGTATGCCCGCCCGGTGTGCGGCCAGCACTTTCTCCAGCAGTCCGCCGATGGGCAGGACATCGCCGGTCAGGGTGATCTCGCCGGTCATCGCCGTGCGCCTGTCGATGGCCTCGCCCACCATCAGCGAGAAGAGCACGGAGGCCATCGTGATACCTGCGCTGGGTCCGTCCTTGGGGATGGCGCCGGCGGGGATGTGGATATGGATGTCCAGATCCTTGAAGAAAGCGGCGTGTTGCGACTGCGCGCCCCACTGGCCGCGCAGATAGGAGTACGCGGCGTTCGCCGATTCCTGCATCACGCTGCCCAGCTGGCCGGTCAGTTTCAACTGTCCGCTGCCGTTGGGCAACGTCACGCCCTCCAGGTAGAGGATCTTGCCCCCTACGGAAGTCCAGGCCAGACCAGTGGCCACACCTACCTTGGTCCGGCTGCGCAGCCGGTCTGGGTCGTAGTCTGCGTGACCCAGGTAGTCCACGAGGTTCTTGGCGGAGATCACCTGGCGCTTCCGCTTGCCGCGGGCGACCATCTTGGCGACCTTGCGGCATACGCTGCCGATCTTGCGCTCGAGTTCACGCACCCCGGCCTCTCGCGTGTAGCCGGCGATCAGAGCGCGAACCCCCGCGTCGGTGAATCTGATGTACCGTCCGGTCAGTCCGTTCTCCTCCACCTGGCGCGGCACCAGGTACCGCTTGGCGATTTCCATCTTCTCCAGGTTGGTGTAACCCGGCAGGTTGATAACCTCCATGCGGTCGAGCAGGGGGCGCGGGATGGTGTCCATCATGTTCGCGGTGGTGATGAACAGGACATGGGACAGGTCGAAGGGCACCGATATGTAATGGTCGGTGAACGAATTGTTCTGCTCGGGGTCCAGCACCTCCAGCAGGGCGCTGGCCGGGTCGCCGCGGAAGTCCTGGCCGAGCTTGTCGATCTCGTCCAGCATGATCAGGGGATTGTTGGTGCCGCAATCCTTCAGGCCGGTGATGATGCGGCCGGGCATGGCGCCGACGTAGGTGCGCCGGTGCCCCCTGATCTCCGCCTCGTCGCGCATGCCGCCGAGCGAGAAGCGGAAGAACTCACGTCCGATGGCGTCCGCGATGCTGCGCCCCAGCGACGTCTTGCCGACGCCCGGCGGTCCCACGAGGCAGATGATGGGGCCGCGGTGATCGCCCTTCAACTTGCGCACCGACAGGAACTCAAGGATGCGCTCCTTCACGTCCTCCAGACCGTAGTGGTCCCGCTCGAGGATCTTCTCGGCCCGCTTGATGTCCAGCTTGTCCTCGGAACTCGCCAACCAGGGCAGATCTAGCAGCCAGTCGATGTAGGTCTTGCTGACCGTGTATTCGCTGGCTCCCGGCGACATGCGGGAGAGGCGGCTCACCTCCTTCTCCGCCGTCGTGCGCACGTGCTCGGGGAGATCGGCCTGGGCCAGCCGCTCGTTCAGGTCCTCGATCTCCACCGACGTGTCGTCCGTATCGCCCAGCTCGCGCTGGATCGCCTTGAGCTGCTGCCGCAGATAGTACTCGCGCTGATCCTTGTCTATGGATTTGCGCACCTTGGTCTGGAGCTTCTGCCCGAGCTCCACGACCTCGAGCTCCCGGACCACGATCTTGGCCAGGATCTGCAGCCGCTCGAGCGGCGCCACGGCTTCCAGCACGGACTGCTTCTCGTGGACGTCGATGTCCAGATTTGTGGCGATGAGGTCCGCGAGTCGCCCAGGGTCGTCTATGTTCATCACCACGATCTTCAGCTCGTCCGAGAGGGTCTCGCTGGCGTCCACGATCTTCAGGAAATTGTTGGCCACGCCGCGCATGTAGGCCAGCGTCCTGGGATCGTTTGCCGTTTTCTCCGGGACGGCTTCCACCGCCGCCTTGAGATAGGGCTTGTCGGTGATGAACTCCTTGATGCGGATGCGCGCCACGCCCTGGCCGAGCAGGCGCATGCTGCCGTCGGGGAAGCGCAGCATCTTCTGGATCTTGACAGCGGTACCGATATGGTAGAGCAGCTCCTCTCCCCGCGTTTCGGCTTCCTCCCCGTCATCGCTCTCATCCAGTTCGCGCTGCGCGAAGGCGCCCAGGATCTTGTCGCTCGCCAGGCAGTCGTCAGCGAGCTGGATGAGGTTCTCGTCGCTCAGCACCAGAGGCACCATCATGTAGGGGAAGATGACTGCTTCGCTGATCGGCAGCACAGGTAATATTTCCGGAACGAAGCCCTCGCCCTGTTCGGTGTCCATGCTGTTGGTCTCGTCGTTCATCAAGAGGTATCCTCTTTGCGGTTACTTGTCCCCGCCGTCGACGTCGATGCGCCTACGGCCCTTTTCCCGACGATCTCCCTTGCGGAACGTGACGTAGAGGAACCCATTGCGGTAGCGCGCCACAGCACTCTTTGCGATCACCGGCACGGGTATCATCAGACGTCTCGCGAACGGGCCGACATTTATCTCCATCTTGAAGTAATGCTTCTTCCCCGCCGGCGCGATGTCGCTGCGGGCGCCGCGTATCGTCAAGCTGTCGCCGTCCGTCAACACCTCGATGCCGGTCGGATCCATGCCGGCCAGATCGATCTGGACGATGAACTCAGCGTCCGTCGTATAGGCGTCTGTCGCCGGGCGCCATGAGAGATCTTCATCCAGACCGAGCGGACGCGTGGCCCGCGAATAGGAGGTCACAAGTATCTCGAATATGTCGTCCATCTGACCTGGACCATCCGGTTTGAGCTCTCCGCTGATGATCATCCCGTCCTCCCCCGAATAATTCCTCGTAGGGATGCTACTCGCGGTGAACCGCAGCGTCAACCTCTGCGCGGGGGCAGGATGGGGGGCGCGTCGTCCCGATAAGAGCCATGGGCCAGGAGCGTCTCCACCTCCGTCGCGCAGGGCAATCCGGCCCTGCCGCCATACGCCCGGCATTGCAGGGCCGCGACCGCCGCCCCGCAGCGCAGGCTGGCCGCGAATCCACCGCCGGCGGCCAGGGACCACGCGTAGCCGGCGTGAAAGGCGTCGCCTGCACCGGTCGTATCCACCACCTGCGTCACGAAGGCCGGGACGTAGCGAAAACCATCGCCGTCCAGTCCCAGGACCCCGGCCCGCCCGAAGGTGGTGCCGACACGGAGGGGCCCCTGTCCGCGCAGACGCCTCAAGGCCTCCCTCTGATCCGCGATCCCGTTCAGGGCACAGGCAAAACCCGTGGCGCCGATCACGTCGGTACAATGCGCCACGAGTTCGGGGACGCCGGCCTTCACGGACCCCGCATCCAGCACCACCGGCAGCCCTCGACGCCGAGCAGCGAAGGCGAGGACCGCGGCCGCCGGAGCTTCGTGCGAATCGCACAGCAGGAGATCCGCGCCGGCGAGCCAGGACGCGTCCACGCCGGCGGGGTCGTAGCGGGGCAGATCGCCCCGCTCCCAGTAGATCCGGCGTTCCCCGCTGCGCGGATCGACGCGGATGACCGCCAGGGGCGAGCGCGAATGTGCGGCCGTCCGGATCAGCGAGACGTCCACGCCGGCGGTTTCCAGCTCCGTCAGATGCGCTCGCCCGAACGCGTCATCCGACATTACCGACACCAACCGCACCCTGGCACCGAGCTTGCTGAGCGCGATCGCCGCGTTGGCCGCCGGACCGCCCCCGCAGGTCACCATGGGCGACACCTCGGTCTTCGAATCCGGCGGCGGGGTTTCCGCAAGCGGGAAGATCAGATCCCATGCGCTGTAGCCGACGACGATGACCGTCTTCATGGATACCGCCCGTTGCCGCACCGCGAGCGGCATGTTACCGTGGGAAAGGACTCATGCACGATTCCCACCCAAACCAGATGTCGCGAGGTCGCACATGTCAGAGTGTCTCTTCTGCAAGCTCGTCTCCGGCGCCATCCCCAGCGACAAGGTGTACGAAGACGGAGATTTCCTGGCTTTCCGGGACATCTCGCCCCAGGCGCCGACGCATGTCCTGTTGATTCCCAAGCGGCATATCCCGGCGCTGACGGAACTGCGTCGCGATGACGCCGATCTGGCCGGAGCGCTCATGCTCACGGCCGCCAAGCTATCCAGTCAGCTGGGTCTGGATTCCGGGGGTTACCGCTGGGTCGTCAACTGCGGCGAGAACGGCTGCCAGTCCGTCCCGCACGTGCATCTACACATCCTGGGAGGGCGTATGCTCGGATGGCCGCCAGGTTGACCGGGGCATGAGGCCGGCCCCGGACGCCAGCCGCCTGGCGCCCGGTCTTTGGCCCCTCATCAGCTCACGCCGTAGATGCCACGTCCCTTGCGCTTCAGAAGCTTGCTCGTCGAGAGCGTGCGCCGCAGCACATTGGCGAAGTTCTTGCTCTTGGTCTTCACCAGCTTCTTCCGGTTGATCGTGGTCAGGATGTCCTGGAACTTCATGGGTTCGCCGCGTTTGCGGATCAGGTCGGCGACCACGGTCTCCACGGTCTGCCGGCCCGCGGCTTTCCGGCGCACCGGAGCCTTCTTGCGGGTAGCGGCCTTGCGGACGGTTTTCTTCGCGGCTGCGGGCTTAGCCCTTGTCGCCTTCTTGCGTGTCGCCTTCGTGCGCTTGACAGCCTTGGCGCCCCGGAGCGCCTTCTTGTCGCCCTTGACCAGCTTGGCTATCTGGATCTCTATCTTTGCCAGTTCCTTTTCCAGCTGCGACTTGCGTTTCTCCAGGGTAGACAGCTTCTCCTTGACGGACAGCAGGTGCCGCAGTTCGTCCAACGACAGGCCGGCCGCCAGGACCTTCAATGAGCGGGACATTTCTACCTCCACGCCTGAGTGGTTTGCGTTAATATTACACCGACTCTAGCCGCCGACTATCTGCAAGTCAACAACTGTATTATTCCGCGGCGGCGCTCGTGTACTTGCGGTCGGCAGGCGCGATCCACCATTCTGTAACATTTTGGTACGGGGACAGGACATGGGGACGGACATCTCGCAAACGACGCCCGTGGCCGATTATCGTCTCCGGATAATACAGGAAGCAGAGGGGCGAATCGAAGGCTATGTGACGCTGGAAGGCATCCCAGACGGCTTTCGCCTCGCCGCGATCGGTCAGGGAGAGTGCGGCGCCTAGCAGCGAATCAGCCTTCGCACTCGCATAATGACCGTAATTGAAGCGGTCGAATGCGTCGGAGGCGTACAGCGCCGACGGGTCGACCGCCAGCCGCGAGGAGAAGACGCCCAGATACGACTCGAAGTCTCCGTTGCGCACCTGCGCGATCAACGACGTGAACTCCATGACCCGCGTCACGACGTCGATGCCGACGCGGCGCAGGTTGTCGCGGATCACCTGCAGGCCGTTCTCGCGCACGGGATCGCCCTTGCGCGTGGACATGGTGAACCGGAAAGGCGACCCGTCGCGTTCGAGCAGTCCGTCTCCGTCCTCATCCCGCCAGCCGGCCTCGGCCAGCAGCCGGCGGGCGAGTTCGGGATCGTACGCGTCCGGCGACAGCGTGGCATCGTAGGCCCATACCGCCGGGGGCAGGGGACTGCCGGCGGGAGAGCCGAAACCGCCCAGCAGGCCGTCGCAGAAGATGGAGCGGTCTATGGCGTGCGACATGGCCTTGCGCACGCGCCGGTCCGCGAAAAGGGGGGATTCCAGGTTCCAGTAGATCTGGCCCACCAGGCGGCTTTCGACCCTCTGCAGGACGATCTCCCCGTCTTCCGCCAGACGCCTGGCGTGATGCACGGGAATGTTCTCCACGAAGTCCACGCCCCCGGTCTCCAACTCGACGATGCTCGCCGTCTTGTCGGGAATGATCCTGAAGATCAGACGATCCAGCCGGGACGGGTCACCCGGATAGACTTCGTTGCGCTCCAGCACCAGATCCTGGCCGTGCCGCCAACCCGTCAAGACGTAGGGTCCCGTCGACAAGGGAGCCTCGTTGAGCGGCCACTCGCCCACACGCGACGGATCGAGGTCCGTCGTCCGATGCGCGGGGAACAGGAAATGGCCGAGCGCCGGGACTTGATCAGCCCGTCGCTCGCGGAACTCGTAGACGACCGTAACGGAATCGATGGCCGTGACCCGCGCGATGTTGGCGAGGCGGCTGCCGCTGCGGGGACTTGCGACGCGGGGATCCATGTAGAGCGAGAACGACGTCGTCACGTCGTCCGCCGTGACCGGTGTGCCGTCGGACCAGCACCATGGACGCAGGGTCACGGTGATGGCCAGGCTGTCCGGAGAGAACCGCCAGCCGCTCGCGATGTGGGGATGATAGGCGAAATCCTCCCCCATCTCGACCAGACCCTCGTGCAGCAGGACCAGGATCTGGCCGCTCGCCGCGCTCTGGTAGATCAGGGGATTCAGGACATCGGGATCCTCGGCAAAGGCTATCACCGCCGTGCCGCCGGCGACCGGACTCGTGGTGCTAGCCATGTCAGCGCCCCCGCCGCAACCCGCGAGCAGGCACGTCAAGAGCATCAACGGCACGGAAACGACGCACTTCGTGGAGCGCATGAGCACCTCGTCGAGCTGGGCGGTCGTGAAATCGCGGCCCCGTCCGTCGACGGGGCCGCGCTGGCGGCTGCTTGAAAGTAGCGACTCCCGACTGGGAGGTCAACCGGTCCTACTGCTCCGGTCCTATTTCACGAGCGACATCTTGACGGTCGCGTCGGCTCCTCCGGTGCGCGCCCTCAGGAAGTAGACTCCGCTGGCCTGAGGTTGCCCGCGGTCGTCGCGCCCCTCCCAGGTGACGGAGTGCCAGCCCGGCGAGACGGTGCCCTGGTGAAGGCTGCGTACGCGCCTGCCGGCCATGTCGTAGACGTCCACCCGCAGATCCACCTCGCCCGCGTCGCCCGGGATGTAGAGCTTGACCTCCGTGCTCGGGTTGAAGGGGTTGGGGTGATTCGGCTGCAAAGTCAACCGCGAGGGCTTCGGGATGTCCGGCACCTCGGTGGTGCTCAGGATCCTGAAGACGCCGTCGCGCAGGTTGTTGCCGCGGAAGGTCAGCCAGGGGGCCTCGGTGCCGTCGAAGGCATAGGGCATGTCCCATACGTGGATCAACAGATCCCAACCGCCGTAGACGATGTCTACGTCATGATCCCTGTCGAGATCGCAGATCACGGGTGTGGGATTGACCGGTCCGCCGAGCGAGAGCGGGAAGCCCTCCACGTCCGTACCGTCGTGCTTGAAGGCGTACAGGTTGTTGGGCGACTCTGTGTTGCCGCCGCCGATGCCGAACAGGATGTCCAGCATGCCGTCGCCGTTGATGTCGCCGACCACGGGGTTCGAATTCGAGTTGCCGGGCACCATGATCGGCCAGCCGGGCATGGTCTCGCCGCTCGTGCCGCCGACGTAGTCCGTGTCGATCAAGTGCACGTACGACTCGAGGCTGCCGAAGACCTCGACCGCCACGATCTCGAGTTCGCCATCGTCGTCGAAATCGCCGACCGCCGGACTCGGGCAGGTGCGGTCGCCGTTGTCGCTCTGGGCCCGGAAGTAGATCGGGAATCCGGTATAGTACGAGCCGTTCTCGTGCACGACGTGAAGCTGGTCGTCCTCCGAGACGAAGATGATCTCCCAGATTCCGTCCGCGTCCAGGTCGGCCACCGTGGGACTGACCATGATGCTGCCGCCGCCCCCGGTCTCGATGGGGAAGCCGGGCAACTGGGTACCGTCCCAGCGGTAGGCGCGCAGCGAGTTGGTGGTCTCCCATCCGTAGCGCGTGCCGAAGATGATGTCCTTGGCGCCGTCGTGGTCCAGGTCGAAGAGGGCGGGCCCGGAGCGGTTCCAGCCGGCCCACGAGAGTTCGGCCGTACGATCGATGAGCGGCCCGTTGGTGGCGGGGTTGCTGTCGCCGTCGCGAACCTCGGTGCCGTCGGCGTGCCAGGCCAGTGTGACCCGATTCAGGTTGTTGCAGACGATCTCCGGCTCGCCGTCGCCGTCGATGTCGCCCACGGCTGCCGGCGCCCAGACCCAGCCCGCACCTGTCGACTGGGGCCACCCCGGCAGCAGGGTGCCGTCGGACTTGAAGACGTAGATGAGCTTCAGGTCGCGGTCGGAGCAGATGATCTCCGCGCCGGGCTCGCCGTCCAGCTCGGCCAGGGTGACGGCCATCGCGGTCAACCGGCCCGTGAGGTTGGTGATGGGACCGCGCGTCTGGGCGTTGTCGTCGCCGTCGAACAGCTCGCCGCCGTCCTCGGTCCAGACGTACACCTCGTCGGCCGTGAGCACCACTTCCAGACGGCCGTCGCCCGTCACGTCGCCGACAGCGCAGTGGCTGTCGGTCTCGCGACCGAAGGGCAGGGGAAAATCGCCCGTCTCCGGGGGTGCCGTGCTCTTGGCGAACGGATCTGATTGGTCTCCCTCGATCAGCGAGGTATTCACGGCCGAGACGCGGTAGTAGTAGCGGGTCAGCAGATCGAGCCCGGAGTCGCGGAAGTAGGAGATCCCCTCCAGGAGATCGACGTTGGCCCGCGCGTAGGGGCCGCCTTCGGCATCACTGCGATACACGTGATAGCCGCGTGCGTCGTCACCAGCCACCGGGTCCCAGACCAGCTCGATCACGTCGGCGCCCAGGGTCAGGCCGGAATCGATGCCCTGCGGCACGTCCGGATCGACGATCTGGAAGTCGTGGGTGAAGGTCCGCCCCATGTTGTCCACGAAATCGATCCGTGCGTCGTAGGCCTGGGACGTGTCGATGACCGCCATCGAGAAGAGGGCGGCGCCGTTGGACGTGTCCATCAGGGCGAGTCCCGTATACGTCACCACGGTGTCGTGAAGCGTGACGTTGGGGCTGTTGGTCCGCAGGTATCCCGTGATCATGTCGGCGAAACCCGCACCGAAATTCTTGAGACGCAGAACGATGGAGATGCGCTCGTTGTCGTCCACGATGCCGTCGCTGTTGCCGTAGAAGGTGTCGAACCAGGTCAGGGCGATGGGCTCGACTTCCGGGGCCATCATGGTCGCCCCCCACTCGCTGAACCAGGACGAGCCGCCGTCGTCGACCTCGATCGTGAAGTCCAGGTTCATGCCGTCCCACATCAGCTGATGCGCCGCGACCAGGAACGGAGCGCTCGCGGCGACGGATCCACCGGAAGGCACGTCGGGCACCGCGACCACGCCGACGTTGAGCACCAGACCGGGCGTGGTGGTGGTCAGGGTCGCGGTCAGGCCGGTGGCTCCGCCCGTGCCGGTATCCTCGAAGCGCGCGGCGAGGGCCACAGTCTCTCCCGCCTCGATGACCCCGTTGCCGTTGCCGCTCGAGCCGAGCGTGCCGTCATCGATGACGGTCATCGATTCCAGCGCGATATAGGCGCCGGGATTGGAGACCGTCACCGTCACCGATGTCTGCTCGATGTTGGTGCCGTTCACGGTCAAGGTGAGATCGCCGCCCTCGGTCAGGGTGACGGGCAAGGCGACCTGTCCGACGCCGTCGGTGACGTCGCGCACGTAGACGCCGCCGGTCCGGGCGAGGGTGACCCGCGCGCCGACGACGGGTGAGCCGCCGGATGTGACGGTCACGTTGACCGTCTGCTGGCCGGTCACGAGGCTGCCGGGCGCGGCGATGACGACCGCCGCCGGGTCCGCGGTCCACATTTTCTGGGCGGGGTCGCCCAGCAGGGTGTAGTTCATGTAGGTCCAGCGCGTGAAGCTGTTGGTGGAGGCGAAATCGAGCCAGGGCAGTCGGCTCAAGGTCATCAGGTCGCCGAGTCGCGGCTCTCCCTCACACATCAGCTGATTGAAGAACTCGACCTGGAAGTCGTTGGCCGTGGAGGGAAAGGCGGCGCGGCTGGCGCCGATGGAGGCGAAGGAGCCGCCATTGGGGTTCTGCACGAAACGTTCCATGAGGCACGAGTAGTCGAAGGCGGCGGATGCGCAGTTCAACGCATACATGAGGAACGTGTTCTCGTTTGTCAGGGCGTCGGCGTCGCCGCCGGTGATGTTCAGATCACCCACCGACATGTCGAAGAAGAAGCCGTGTCCGATCTGGTTGAAGATGCCGTAGCGGCCGGTGTCCAGGCTGTCGAGCACCGCCCGACGGGTCTCGTTGACCGATCCGGGATACAGGAGCTGATCGAACTCGTCCCTCTCGTCGTAGGATTCGTAGAGCCGGATGTACTCCATGTCCGTGCACGGCTCGATCACCGAGTCGACCAGGCCTTCGGCATAGTTGGCGCCGTCGAGGGTGATGTCCCCATCCTGGTTGCGGAACAACACCTCGGCCGCGAACATGAAGCGGTTGCCAAAGCCGGAGCCGGTCTGGGCGGACTCCTGGGCGATGACCTTGTTCACGAAAACGGTTGCCGCGGCGGCATTGCTGACCGGCGCCCGGCCGAAGCCGATATCGCTCGACATGTCGCAATCATCGCCGGGGTTGAGCACGCTCTGGTTCGGTTCCCCGAAGATCATGTCGCCGTCGGCGTTCCAGTTCCCGTCCAGACAGGCGAAGTACAGGTCGGCGGGGATATCGGTGCTGCCGCCGGGCGGGTAGAAGTCGCTGGTGATGAAACGAGCCGGCACGATATCCGTATCGCCTCCCAGCAGGACATATTCCACTCCCCAGCGCTGATAGGCGTCGCGAATGAACATGCGGATGGTTTCCTGAATATCCACTCCGTGCCGGTAGTTGTCCTCGATCCAGCTGATGGTCTTGACGACGGCCGGCAACCCCTGTGCCGTGCGGGAGACCGCCAGGGGCTCGAACGCGCTCGCGAGCCCGTCGCTGGTGATGATCAAGTACGCTACGTCGCTTCCGCTCAGGCTGGGTGTCTTGCTGGGAGCGAAGCCCTTTGCGGGTCCGGCGACGGTGATGCCGTCCTCGCGCTGATAGCCGGATAACGTGCCGGGATTGTCCACGGTGGCGGCCAGGATCCGCTCCAGGCGGGCGCGCTCGCCGGGAACCTTGCGTTGGCGGACTGCCACGCTCTCGAGTGCGACGGGCACTAGCGAAGGCCGCAAGCGCACTTCGAAGCGATCGAGGAATTCCAGCGAGCCCCAGTCGCCCGCGGCGGTTCGCGTGGCGCGCAGGGGATAGACGGTGACAGTCGCCATCTTGAAGCCACGGAAGATCTGCACTCCGCCGTAGCGCCCCCAGGCGGAGGGATAGACCGAGGACTCGGCATCACCGTGCAGGGACTGGCCGACGGCTATGCCTTCGCTGCTGATCGCCTTGCCGGCGACGCGTAGGGGCGCCGGCGCGGAGACGCCATGGGTAGCGAGGGGAACGACCTCGATGTCTCCGACCGCGATGTCCAGCGGGACCAGCAAGGTCAGGGAACGTCCCACCAGTTCGGGGATGTCCGTGTCCTCCAGGCTGCGGGTGCCCGCCAGGACCGGCACGACGGTGCCGTCGCCGGTGTCGGACCAGCTCAGGCCGCTTGCGGTGAAAGTGCCCTCGTATATGACCTCTCCCCCCGCATGCGCCGAGATCGTGAAGATCGGCAGCAACAGCGCCAGGGCGAACGGCAGGATGATCACTGTGCGGTTGTTCAAGATTTGATGCCTGAGCATTCCATACCCCCGATGTATGGAGTCCCTGAGGACTCGCGAAAGTCTGTCTGTAGGTAATTGCTCTGCAGAGCACTCGCCGTCGTGAGAAACACCTGGTGCGCCAATTCGGTCGCGAGCCGCGACCGCCCCCGAACAGATAGCCTCGTCGCCCAGCATGCCTCCTGGCAAATGTCTTATGTGGCGGGCGCCGCGCGTCTTACACGGCACCCGAGAGTGTACTCCAATATGACGCTCGTGTCAACTTCGGCAGGGCGGGATCCACCCCGCGAGCGCCATCCGCCCGTCGCGCTGGCACCGGGGCCGGCGAGGCTGGAATGTCAGATACGACCGGGCCGGGGTCCACATGCAACACCCGAAGTTGTATCGTGTCCACGACACGTGCGCCGCAGGCCGGCGTACGGTTACGAGAGCATGTCGAATTATACCATGCGGGAGACTGTAAATCAATCCGCGGCAGCATATGGCAAGTCGATGATGTGTGTCGTGCGGGGGCTCAACCAGACGATGCCCATGCTCCGGCCGTCGGTCGCGGGCAGCCGGACGGGCCGCCGGGAATGGGTCAGGTTGCGCAACACCAGCCGTTGGCCGCTGCTGCGCAGGCTGGTGCCGCTGCGCAAGAGTTGCGCGGTCTCGACATCGGTGAGATAGATGGGCTCGTGCTCCGGATCCCCCCCCAGCTGGTCGAGGACGTGTACCAGGGCGGCGAAGCCCACGTCCACCGTTTCCGGGTCGAAATGGGCATAGTTCACCCTGTGGGTGCCGACGATCGCCGGCTCGCCCGACCGCCAGGCCCTCTGCACGCTCTCGATACAGGTCGAGGCGTGTCGCGAGGAATCCTCGGCTTGAGCTCCCTCGAGGCGGCAGTTCCGATTCAAGTACACGATCTCCTTCTCGGTCAGATAGCGCCAGCTGCGCTCACAGACTTTCCAGATACGGTCCCAGATCGTCACCTCGAGCTTGGAGAGGGAGCGCTGCTCGCGTTTGGCCTGGATGATGCGCAATCCTTCGCGCAGCCACATCCGTTCCCGCAGACGATCCCAGGCGTAGTCGGGCGCAGCGACCGATTGAGGTGCCCGGCCGAACAGCTTCGCGAAAGCGCCCATGCCTTCCCTCAGTTCGGCGATAAATTCTTCGGGATCCCGGTCCAACGCCAGTTCGTAGGAGCGGGCACCATCGGGGAATATCAGCAAGCCCAGCCTGGCCGCGTCCTGGGCTTCGCCGTTGCCTGCCACCGTGGTACGGCGATCTTCGGGATCGTAATGCCACATGCCGTGGTACTCCGGCCACCAGACGCCGGCGGCGATCGCCTGGCGCACGGCCGGCCAGAGATCGTCCCGTCCGTATTTCTCCGGGAGACTGGGAAGGATAGCCCGGCGCCATATGCGGTCCGTGTTGTCCGGAGTCGATGCGGCGTAGGAGAGCGAGCCCATGATGTAATTCGGCTGGAAGACGGCCGGCACGCCGTCACGCCCCGGATGGGCGGACAACAGGTCGGCCAGGCGCGCCACGGTGGCTCCGTCCTCCAAGGTCGAGTAGAGATAGACTGGCGGAAATTCACCCGGACAGATGGCTTCGATATCGATGCTGTCCAGGGCTCCGCGACTGGGCGTGAAGCCGCATAGGCCCCAGTCGTCGCTCTCGATGACGACCGCCCGCGCCGCGGTCCAGTCCACGGCGCCGCGCGGCTTCAACAAGACGAACCCGCTGGCGAATGCCGTGCCGATCACGGCGAGTGCTAGCAGGTCCAGAAGTGGAAACCCGGTAAATGTTCGCGGCCTAATCAAATCCACTCTCGTTCATACCGAGCCCACCAGTAATGTCCGTAGTCGATGCCCTCCTCAGCGACTTTGCGGACCAAGGCTGCGGCGTCATTCGCAATGACTCCCCGTTCATCCACCAATAATGATAACACATCATGGCGTCCGGCCGGCGAGAATTGATTCTTCGTCAGACCGAATGTCCAGGCTCCGGGTCGTACGCCATTCGCCGCGAACCGCTCGAATTCCCGCTTGGCGAGCAGACCTTTCCGCCAAGGGACGATTTGCGCGAGCAGTTCCTGCAGGTCCCGGTAGTTGCGGGCAGGACCCGGCTGCTCGGCCGGCTCGTCCTCGAAGATATACAAACATCCGCCGGCGGCCAAGCAGTCGATCCAGGCATCCGTCGGGCTGGATCGTCCCAACTTGTCCCAGAGGTGCCGCAACAGGTTGGCGGCGACCATGAGGGTCACTTCCCTGAACGGCGGCGCGGCTGCGTCGGCAAGCACCCCATGACCCGGCGCGAACACGTCGCTGCGGATTCGATCGGACATCACCACCCGGGCCCCCGCCGCGTCCAGGATACGCGTGAACCGGCCGTCGCCACAGCCGAGCTCGACGGTCAGGCCTGTCGACGAGCTTCTCAGGTCAGTCTGGAACGCGTCGGGAAGAGGTGAGAACGACATTGTCCGGGCCCGTCTCCGGTTCGTCTGCAGGTACGGAGGCCGCTCTCGCGATCGACTCCAGTTCACCGGGGTGGTCGACCACTTCGGCCGGCGCGCGTGAACCGGCGGCGGCCGTCATCACGCGCGAGACCTTGTTGCGCTCCGCCTGGATATCGATGATCTCAGCGACCTGGCGGCGTCGGCGCCGGAAGGTGTCCTCGACCTTGTCGTCCAGACCGAGCACGAACAGCAACTCGCTGAAGAAATCGAGCGCAGGACCCGAATCCTCGCGCCGCCGGCGATCGACCCAGATCTGCACGGGCCACAGACAGCACGCGAGGGCCGGTAAACCCAACCAGGGAATTGACAGCGAATCGGACAGGGCGAAAAGGACCGATCCGGCCGTGATGAGCAGCAGGAGCCTGACGGTGCTGCCGGGCTGGAATCCGAGCCTGACCAGTCGATGGTGAAGGTGGTAGTCGTCCGCCTCGAAGATCGAGGCGCGCTTGCGGTAGCGACGGATGATGGTAGTGCCGGTGTCCCAGATGGGCACGACCATCGGCGCCAGCAACAATAGCAGCGAGACGCCGTTGCGTTGCCCGAGATGCATCAGGAGGCTCGCCAGCACCAGTCCCATCCACATGCTGCCCGAATCGCCCAGGAAGATCTTGCGCCTGCTCACGTTCCAGTACAGGAAGGCGAGCGAGGCGCCCCCCAGCGTGGAGGCGAAGAGCAGGGAAAAGAAATCACCCATCACGAACGCCACGGCCGCGATGCAAATGGTGGCTATCACGCCGATGCCGCTGGCTAGGCCGTCCAGTCCGTCTATGAGGTTCATGGAGTTGATGAATCCCAGGTACCAGAGCAGGGTCACCGGCCAGGCCCAACCGCCAAGATCAACCGCTCCGGCCAGGGGCAGGACGACCGTGGTCAGACGCTGGCCCATGACCATCAGGCCCAGGATCACCAGCAGCTGCCCGTAGAGTTTCTTCTCGGCGTGTATGTGGAATCGGTCGTCGCCGACGCCGAGGGCCATGATGGCGAGTCCGGATCCGCCCAGAGCCGCCAGCCAGGACCAGGGCAGCGGTTCGGTCAGGACCAGGTCGTCGAGGATGTACAGGGTGACGAAGAAGGAGATAAAGATGGCCATTCCGCCGGTGCGCGGCACCGGCTCACGGTGCGAACGCCGATAGCCGGGATGATCCACGATACCCGTAAGAAAGCCCAGACTCCGGAAATGGGGCTGAACCAACCAAGACAGTACAAAAGCGACCGAGGCGCTGAGCAGAACGATGACTTCCGTATTCAAAATCGTCCCCTTGGGCATTTGACCACCGCTCCGTCGGCGGTTCTTGCAACTCGCACCGTATGGCAAGCTCCGCGGGGTGGCAACGATTATTTAGTCACAAGATGTCGCCGACTCAATATCCTCTGGAATGCAGCAAACGTCCTTTCCGCCGTGGCCTGCCAGTCCCAGGTGCGGCAATGCTCGAGGCCGGCGACCGCCATGCGCCCGGCGAGGTCATCGTCCCGCCAGAGACGCATCATGGCTCGAGATATCTCCCCGGTGGAATCCGGATCTACCAGCAAGGCCGCCTCGCCGGCCACTTCGCGCATCGCGCCTCGATTCGAAGTGATCACCGGCAGCCGAGCGGCCATTGCTTCCAAGATCGGAAATCCGAAACCCTCATGCAAGGATGGGAAGAGCAAGACTCGGGCCGAAATCATGCGTTGCCACAGTTCTTCACGGTCACAATGTCCGACGATTTCGACGGAGCCGTCCTCAGATGTCCTGCGCAACTTGTTGACCAATCCCGTATTACACCAACCGTCGGCTCCAACGATTACCAACCGGGGCAGGCCGCGGCCAGCGGCAGAAGCGGCCGCTTCCCGCCTGAAGCCGACGAAAGCGTCCAGAATGCGCGACAGGTTCTTCCGGGGTTCCAGGGCGCCGATGAACAGAAAAGGCGCTTCGGGTCCCCGCAGGGGCGGCGGCTCACGCCCGGTGACCCACTGGGGTGTCCCGAACCTTGTCACCTCGATCTTGGCGGCCGCGCGCGGGTAGAGTTCCGCCAGCTCGCGCCCGGTATTGTGCGAATTGACGATAACGACTTCCGACCGGGCCAGAGACAAGGGCAACAGCAGACGATACCCCCAGCGTCGCAGCGGCTCCACGGTTCGGGGATGAAGGCGAAAGGCGACGTCGTGGATCGTGACCAGCACGGGACAGGGCGCGAGCACCGGGGTCGGAAAGGTCGGTACGTGGAGGACGTCCGCGCCGAGCCTGCCGGCCAGTCTCGGCAAACCCAGCTGCGTCCATTTCACACGCGCCAGGGTGCCCGACCCGGCACCGCACGCGACCATGCGCCATTCTCTCGCCCGGTCGAGAAACGGGTACAGTTCGGGATGATCGGTGGTCAACACGAAGCGGGCGCCGCGCTCGGACGCCGACAGCGCGCGCACCAATTCCACCACGGACCAGGGGACGCCCGTGCAGGGCGGACTCGCCACCTGTCCGTCGATGACGATCAGCGGTCCGGGGTTCACGACCGCCCCTCCCCGGCCTCGGAAGGCTTGTCGCCGCCAGACAGCGCCGCCAGCAACAGGCCCAAGGACACCCAGATGTGCGGCAGGTTGTACTGGGAGAACGTCAGGAGTTGGAACCAGACGGCAGTCACGCCCACGGTGGCGGCCACCAGCCGTCGCTGTGCGATCGGGAGCGACCGTCCCTCCGCCACCTGTCGGGGAGCCAGTGAGCGCCAGACGCGACCGGCCAGGGCAATCATCCCGCATACGAACGCCGCGAAACCGAACAGGCCCGTCTCGCAGAGGACCGCCAGTGGATAGTTGTTGACTACGGGCCAGGCGAACTGGCTCTGCAGGCCCATCGGATCGACCAACAAGGCGAAATGATAGCCATATTGCCCCCATCCGATACCGAAGATCGGCTGCAGCAGGAAAGCGCGCCAGGCCGCCTGCATCGAATACAGGCGGGTGAGGTTGGACCAGTCCTCCATGTTGACCGATTGCCGGACCCGCTGCGCCATCAGCGCGAAGACCTGCCCATCCGTCAGGACGTAGGCGACGAGCACCAGGATGCCGGCACCCGCCAAGGCGCGCCAAGGCTTCGGTGCTATGCGCAGACCGCCCGAGCGCCGCAGGCAGATCAAGCCGACAACGATGCCGGGAACGACCGCCAGCCACGCCCCGCGTGACCATGTCGAAAACAGCAGGATAACGCCGGCCGCGGGCAGCCAGAACAACCTGCGGCGCCCGCTGGCAAGCAGGATCGTCCACGGCAGCAGCGCCAGGACGTAGTTGCCAAGATACAGGGGCTCGCAGGCGGTGCCCCTCACACGCGGAATACCCACGAAATCCCGGCCCAAGTACAATTCCCCCGAACCCGACAAGACGGCTGGATTGGATGTGAAGAGGGAGTCCAAGCCGGCGAAGACGGTGCCCGGACCGTAGAAGTCCACCACCTGCCAGGCACCGTAGAGGAACTGGAACGACAGGCCCGCCATCAGCGCGATCAAGGCCTGGCGCCAGCGGGTCTCCCCGCGCAGCCAGACGGCCAGATGCAGGGCGAAGGCGGACATCAACAGCCACTGCGTCAGCTGGCGGCCGTACCTGGCCCACGCCTCCTGTGGTGTCGCCAATCCGGGCGAGCGCCAGACGCCGACGGCCGAAAGGAGGATCGCCAACAGGGCCAGGGACCAGATCCAGGGCGCAGGAACCGCCTTCGCCGCGCGTCCCTTGCCGTAGGCTCCACTGGACCAGGAGGCGACGACGGCCACGGCGAGCAACAGGTAGGCCGGCTGGAATCCCGCGCCCAGATCCCGGCCCGTCGTCGCCCGGGCAACGCAGAGCCCGATCCAGGGCAGGGTCGCCAGGCAGGCCAGGGTGGACCAGTCCGCGAGCCGGTCGGTACCGGATCCGCGCGTCATGATTTCTTCAGCCTCGCACGCGTTTTCATCATCATGAACGTGGTGATCAGCAGTATGCCCAGGAAGAGCAGGTACTGGGTGCCGGAGTGCTTCTGCGGCTCACGTACGGCGAGCACGAGGCGACCCTCGCCTACCTCGAGCACGCCGCGGTTGACAAAGAGCAGGAACGACTCGCCCCTGAGCAGCAGCGGTCCGTCGACGGGATACTCGCCTGTCACGAACCGCAATCTGCGACCGCGGCTGACGCCGCCGAGCTCCGTCCCGTAGGGGAGGCTCAGGCCCGTCTCGCCGACCGTCACCGGCACGGTGTCGGCGAGGACTGTCAACGCGCCCCAGGCCCAGGACCAGCTCCTGACGCCGTCGCCCTCATCCACGACGGGATCGAGGATGCCCTGACCGTCCAGCCCCTCGACGACCAGCATCCCTGGCGCGGCAGGATGTCGCTCCGACTCCCGACGCCCCTCGGCCCCGGCAGCCGCGGCGAGCAGGATCGTGCAGAGGCAGATATAGGCCAGGGCGGGCATGGTCGGCCCGCCCCTGGTGCCGTACTTCAAGAGTTCCTTCATGGCGCCATCCTACACGCGGGCGGCGCGGCGTACAAGATGCGAGGCGGGTGTCGTGGACCCCGCCCCGGAACCGTCAATGCGACATGAGATAGCGTTTCAACTCCCATTCGTGCACTTGCGAGATGTACTCGGCCCAGATGCCCTCGTGGTGCGTGATGATCTGATGCCAGACGTGTTCGCCAAGGGTTTCCCGCATGATCGCATCCTTCTTCAGGAAAGCGAGCGCTTCGGAGAGGTTGCCCGGCAACTGCGTGATCTTCAAGCGGCGTTTCTCGCGATCGCTCATGGCGAAGATATTCTTGTTGACGGGTGCGCCGCAATCGGTCTGGTTGACGATGCCGTCGTGTCCGGACGCCAGCATCACCGCGAAAGCCAGGTAGGGATTGCAGCTGGGATCCGGTATGCGCACCTCGACCCGCGTGCCCACGCCCCGGCGTTCAGGGACGCGCGCCAGCGGCGACCGGTTCCGTTCGGACCAGGCCACGTTGACCGGCGCCTCGAAGCCCGGCACCAGACGCTTGTAGGAGTTCACCAGCGGATTGGTGACCGCCACGAAAGCCCGGGCATGCTTCAGTATCCCGCCGATGTAGAAGCGCGCCAGGTCGCTGAGCTGATACTCTTTCTCGGGGTCGTAGAACACGTTCTCGTCGCCGCGGAACAGTGACTGGTGGGTATGCATGCCCGAGCCGTTGATGCCATAGATGGGCTTGGGCATGAAGGTCGCGTGCAGGCCGTAGTCCAGGGCGATCTTCTTGACGACCATCTTGAAGGTCATCACGTCGTCGGCCGATTGCAGAGCGTCGGCGTACTTGAAGTCGATCTCGTGCTGGCCCGGCGCCACCTCGTGGTGGGCCGCCTCGATCTCGAAGCCGATAGCCTCGAGCACGTTCACGATGTCGCGCCGAGCTTCCTCGCCGAGGTCCACGGGCAGCAGGTCGAAATAACCGCCGGCATCATGCGTGCGTACCGTCGGTTCTCCGTTGCGGTCCCTCTCGAAGAGGAAGAACTCGACTTCCGGGCCGCAGACCGGCCGCAGGCCCATCCTGTCCAGCTTGGCGATGGTGCGTCGCAGGGTGAGCCGCGGACAGCCGGCGAAGGGTGAGTGATCGGCGTTGTACACGTCGCAGATCAGACGCGCCACCTTGCCCTGGATCTCCTCGAAGGGGAAGGTGACGTAACTCCGCAGATCCGGGACCAGGAGCATGTCCGACTCCTCGATCCGAGAGAAGCCCTCGATGGACGAGCCGTCGAACATGATCTCGCCCCGCAGGGACTTCTCGAACTGGGATTCCGGCACTTCCACGTTCTTGTTGCAGCCCTGGATGTCCGAGAACATCAGCCTGAGGAACCTGACCTTGTCCTTGCGCATCTTCTCCAGGAGCGCCTGACGCTCGTTCTCGGACGCTATGACACCCCTTTCGAAACCCCGCGAGTAGCTGTTCTCCGTGTGGGACATGATCGCCTCCTGTTGCGTTGATCAATTATTATGGTCAGTGCCGCATGATATCCATGACAGAGAATCATAATTATAATTTATTGCGACTGATTGCAACATGAATTATGCATAATAAGCAATTATATTATTCCGCATTATTCTTGTAATTTCAACGTGCGGATTGCCGATACCAGGAGTACAATTTCCCCGTGGCAGCATGGATGCAGCCCGCACAGCCAAGGAGGATCTGGATGACGGCCCACGGTCTCAACGGCATCAAGATCTCGGCCATGACCGGCCGCTGCTTTCTCCTTGACACCAACGTCCTGCTGCACGATTCGACGGCCCTCGAGGCTTTCGAAGAGCACCATATCGTGATCACGGTGGACGTCCTCGAGGAGCTCGACCGCTTCAAACGCGAGAACGACGAGCGCGGACGCAACGCCCGCCGCGTCATTCGCACCATCGACGCCCTGCGCCAGAACGGTCCCCTGCGCGAAGGCGTCCCGCTCTCTGGCGGCGGGCTGCTCTTCGTGCTCGTCGACGACTACGTATCGTATCTGCCCAAGGGTATGTCCGGCAGCATTCCGGACAACCGCCTGCTGGCCACCGCGCTCTACCTCCAGGAGCAGGGCGTGGACATCACGTTCGTCACCAAGGACATCAATGCCCGCGTGAAGGGCGACGCTCTCGGCGTGCGTTCCGAGGACCTCCAGCGCGACACCGTCGACTTCGACGAGCTGTACACTGGCTGGACGGAGCTGGACTGCAAGAGTTCCGAGATCGACGCCTTCTACGCCGAGGGCCACCTGGAGCTGGCGGGGGAATTCCACCCCAACGAGGGCGTCCTGCTGCGCAACGAGACCAACGCGAAGCAGACCGCCCTCGGCATCTACCAGGGGGGTTCGCATCGGATCGAGCGGCTGCGCTTCGAGGAACTCCACCCGTGGGGCCTGCAGGCGCTGAACCTGCAGCAGCATTTCGCCCTGGAACTGCTCATGAGGGAGGATATCCAGCTGGTATCCATGCTGGGACAGGCCGGCACGGGCAAGACACTGCTGGCGCTGGCGGTGGGCTTGCACAAGGTCGCCGAGGAGAAATCGTACCGTCGGATCATGGTCTCGCGGCCGATCATGCCCCTGGGACGAGATATCGGCTACCTGCCCGGCACCAAGGAGGAAAAACTCGAGAGCTGGATGGAACCGATCTTCGACAACCTCCAGTATCTCGTCGATCCCCAGCTGGAGCAATCCACCGACAAGGTCGACTACCTGTTCGACACGGGCGTCATCGAGGTCGAGGCCGTCACCTACATACGCGGCCGCAGCCTGCCCCGTCTCTACATCCTTATCGACGAGGCCCAGAACCTGACCCCGCACGAGGTCAAGACCGTGGTCAGCCGCGCCGGACACGACACCAAAGTGGTGCTGACCGGCGACGCCTATCAGATCGACAATCCGTATCTCGACGCGTCCAGCAACGGTCTCACCTATCTGGTGGAGAGGTTCAAGAACGAGTCCATCTACGGCCACATCACGCTCGCCAAGAGCGAGCGGAGCCGACTGGCCAGCCTGGCCGCCGCACTGCTCTAGCCCGGACCACGCCCGGAGCGCTACATCTGAAGGGGCAACCGGCCCCGGGGGCGACTCAGTCCACGGCCTGTGAATGGAGGAACTGCCGCAGTTGACCCAGCAGGCAGGCGTTGCAGCGTTTCACCGCCTGCGGCATGTATCTCTCGGCCAGCTGCTTGTCGGGGCGCGCGCTGGCCGGCTGGCCGCGGTCGTCCTCGACCTCGCCGATGCAGACCTCCCGCCACACCACATCGCCCACCTGATCGCGCAGGATCATCTCGACCTCCGCTTCCGCCCTTACGTGCAACGGGACCGGCACGATTCCCAGGGCCACCACGCCCAGCACGGCCCCGCGCTTCAAGCGGGAGGACGTGTCGTCTCCCCAGACGAAGCCCCCGAGCATGCCGATCGCCGGCGGCAAGAAGAAGGAGGCGCCGCTGCGCTCCATGCGGCAGTGGAAGGAATGAATCACCGCTTCCAGCGTGTACGCGGCCTGCCCCGGCAACGGCGTCAACTCGGCCAGCTGCGTCTGGGTGATGTCCTGCGCCAGGGCCCGATGGTAGATGTCAGCCACCGGCGGTTCCCAGCTGGCATCGGAGGGAAAGGTGATGCCGGTGAAATGACCCTCTCCGTTGCGCTGCACTGCGGGCCGGCTGTCCGACACCGAGGTGATGTGCAGACGCGGCAACTCGTCGCCGAGACCGGGATAGACGATCATCTCCGCGGGATAAGGGAAACCGACCTTCTGCTGGCTGCAGGACGCCAGACAACACAGCGCGGCCGATATCGTCGCCAGCCCCAGCCAGCGCTTGAGGCGCCCGCCGGCGTGAGAATCGTGCATCAGCATCCCTCGCAAGGTTGAACCTCCGTCAAACTACGGCAAGACCTCGTGCAAAGCCAATCCGGGCAGCCAGTTCCACACAGCTGCGGCGCTTTCGCCCCGCACGGCGAGTTCCAGGTCGCCCCCGCTGCCCCAGTACCAGATCAACTCCCCCCTTGCTGCCGCGCCGTATGTGGTCACAGGACCAGTGGCGACGCCTTCTCCCAAACGCAGGACGGCGCCGGCGGCGAGGCGTCTGCCCTGCATGGAATCCCGCTTGATGTCCGTGATCGCGTTGCCGAACCGGTCGATCCAGATCACGCGACCTAGTGCGCCGTCATCCGCGTGATCCTCTTCAGGCAAGACACCCAGGTCTGTCGCGCCACCGGGCGATCCGACCTGGTGCAGGGGCGCGCCCATGGCCAGGTGGGCCGCGACGACGGTGAAGAGATCGCGCCCGTGGAAGGTGGGAGCGGGCTCCCGACGGCCGCACGTGTATTCCGGCCTGTCCAGCAGGACGACCGCGAGGTCCCGGGCCTCGGCGAGGCAAGAGAAGAGGCCGTTGCCGGGACCGACGTGATAGCTTCCTCGCGCCCCGGCGGCAACGGCGGGCCGGGCGGTGCCCACGCCCGGGTCCACGACCACCAGGTGGACCGTGCCCGCGGGGAACCGCGCCGAGATCCTGGCCAGCAGCCAGCCCGCGGCGGCGATGTCATGGGCCGGCACTTCGTGGGAGACATCGATGAGGGTGGGCCTCTCGCGATCGTGCGGATACCTGGCGCACTCGGACAAGACGACCGCTTTCATCTCGGCCACGTAGGGATCGGCGAGGCCGAAATCGCTGGTGAGGGTGATCACGGTGCCGCTCATCGGTCCGCACCGAGCACCGGCGGCGCCCGTCTCCCCCGCCACCGCAGCAGGCCAGCCAGCAACGCCGCACCGCCCGCCAGCGAGATCCAAGGCGAGACCCCGAAGCCGGCAGGCAGATAGCCGATACAGACGGCCGCGCCGGCGGCGGCCAACGCGTAAGGCAACTGGGTACGCACGTGATCCACGTGGTCGGAGCCGGAGGCCATCGAGGACAGGATCGTCGTGTCGGAGATGGGCGAGCAGTGATCGCCGAAGACGGCGCCGGCCAGCACGGCGCTGGTCGACGACAAGGCGATGACATCGCGCAACTGCGCCGTGACGCCCCCGTCCGCGGGCAGAGCGTCGGCCAGCGGCAGGATGATCGGGATCAGGATGGCCATGGTGCCCCAGGAGGTGCCGGTGGAGAAGCTCATGGCCGCGGCCAGCAGGAAGGAGATAGCGGGCAGCAGATGGGGCGACAGCACGTCGCGGCTGACGTCGACGAGCCAGGGCCCGGTGCCGAGTCCATCGCAGACCGCACCCAGCGCCCACGCGAGGATCAGGATCACCATGGCGATCAGCATCGCCCGCGCGCCGTCCAGCCAGGCGTCGACGCTGCCGCTCAGATCCAGCCGACGCGCGCCGACCGACAACGCGATGGCCACCAGCGATCCGCCGAGCGACGACCACATCAGGACCGCCAGGCTGTCCGCCGCATTGAGAATCTCCCGCAGGCTGTCGGCTGCCTCGCCCCGCATCATCAACTCGTGCCTCCCGTGCCACCACAGACCGACAACCGTGAGGACGACGACGGTAGCGATGGGAATCGCCGCCAGCAGAGGCGAGGCCGGCCCGGCCTCGTCGGCGACGCGCGCGAGTGCCATGGGATCGGCTGCGGGTTGCGCGCCGGGCCGGAGCAGCTCGCCGCCCGCCGCACGCCCCTCCGCCTTGGCCATGGGACCGAAATCACGGCCCGTGCCGGCCACCAGAAAAACCATCGCCAGGGTGAGGATCGGATAGAAGTTGTAGGGCAGTGAACGTAGGAAGAACAGGTAACCAGATCCCTCCTGCGCCAGGCGCGACAACGAATCCTGGATCAGTCCCACCTCGAAGCCGACCCAGGTGGAAATGATGGCGATGGTCGTCACCGGCGCCGCGGTGCTGTCGACCAGGTACGCAAGTTTCTCCCGGGAAATGTGCAACCTGTCGGTCAGGGGGCGCATGGTATTGCCGACCAGCAGGGTGTTGGCGTAATCGTCGAAGAAGATGGCCAGCCCCATGACCGCGGTGACCGTCTGGCCGCTGCGCCGCGAGCGGACGCGCCGCGACAGCGCATCGACGATGCCCTCCATCGCACCGCTGCGCGAGAGGATGCCGACCATGCCGCCGAGAGTCGTGGAGAAGAGGATGATGGCCGCGTGGGATCTGTCTGCGAGAGCGTTGACCAGGTAGGTGTCGCCTACGCGCTGCAAGGCCGTCAGGGGATTGCCGCCGGTCAGGACCAGGGCCCCCACCCATACGCCGAGCAGCAGGGAGAGCACGACCTGCCGGGTGATCAGCGCCAGGCCGATGGCGAGCAGGGGTGGCAGGATGGACAGCCAGCCGTGTTCCATCACGACGCGCCTTTCTCAGCGGACCGGATCAAGCAGTTCCTCCCGTATGATCGCGAGCATGGTCGCGTGCAGCCCCGGGACGGCGGCCAGGATCTGGCTGCCGTCGAGGTACCCGTCGCCCCCGGAGAAATCGCTTACCACGACGCCGGCCTCCCGCGCGACAAGGCTGCCTGCAGCCAGATCCCAGGGATTGAGGGAGAACTCCCAGTAGCCGTCCAGCCGGCCTGACGCCACGTGGCAGAGATCGATGGCGGCGCTGCCGCCGCGCCGCACGCCGTGACACCGTCGCAGCAGGAAGGATTTCAACAGTTCGCAGTTGCGTACGACCAGTTCATCGCGGACATACGGGAAGCCCGTGGCGAGCAGCGCCCGTTCCAGATCCACCGGCTCGCGCGGCGGCAGGGCAAGCCGCGTGCGGCGCCGGGGACGCTCCAGCCAGGCGCCGGCGCTGGCGCCGGCCAGATAGAGCTCGTCCAGCTCGGGCGCGTAGACGGCTGCGAGATCGATCCCGCCTGCGGACACCCGCCCGAGGGAGACGGCGAAAAAGGGATGGTGATGCACGTAGTTCGTGGTGCCGTCCAGCGGATCTATCTGCCAGACGCGCCCGCTGGTGCCTTCGCTGACCGCCCCCTCCTCCGCGAGCAATCCGTCGTCGGGAAACTCGCGCGCGAAGAGATCGACGAGCAACGCCTCGACGCGCTTGTCCAGGTCCGTGACCATGTCCGTGGTCGACTTGTAGGCAATGGATCTCAGGCGGTCCTGCTCGGCCATTTGCAGGGCACCCGCCGCCATCGCTATTCCCCGCAAGCGAGCCAACTCGCCGCTATCAGGCTTCATCCGTTCTTTCCCCGTTGATCCAGCCGCACCGCTTCCGCCGCCAGGGGATGATACGGGCGACCTTGTGGCCGTACAACCGTTAGATGCGCCAGGTGAGGGGTTGACATCGCGCGGGATTCATTTAGCTTCTGCTTGTTCAACGGGACGGTACCAGAAAGGACGCACCATGGAACATAAGATCAAGGAAATCCTCGACAAGATCCGTCCGGCCCTGCAGGCCGACGGCGGCGACGTCGAGTTCATCGATTACAACGACGGGATCGTCACGGTCAGGATGCAGGGCGCGTGCGGAAGCTGCCCCATGTCCCTGATGACGCTGAAGCACGGCATCGAGGCGCGTCTCAAGGAAGAGATACCCGAGATCAAGTCTGTCGAACCCCTATAGGGGCTGCCGGCCCCACTCGTCACCGGACCCGCTGCAGGCTCTGCGGCGGGTCTTCTTATCCGTCCGGTCCCGGCTCTGCCTTGAAATCCGGTCCCGGTCCCGTTGGCAGGGGATACGCCTCGATGCCCTCGGCCAGGATCGGCGCACCGGTACGCGAGCGCAGCAGGTTCCGCCAGTAGATCAGCCGGGCGTCGTCGTCGGCGGCGAACATCTCCACCCGCGTCACACCGACCGCGGCGAGCTTCGCGAACAGATCGTCGGGATCCGCCGCTCCCTGCTCGCAGGCCGCCAGAGCGTGCCGCAGATCACGCGTCCACGGCGGCACCCAGCCCGAGACGCCGCCCGTGACCGGTCGGCCCGTCGCGAGGGCCCGCCAAAGCCAGCGCGCCTCGCGCAGGTCCTCGCCGTACACGTCGGGCGGCGCCGGCAAGGTCAGGACGGCCTCCGAGGAGAGCCGGCGCGGCCGGGCGCGGGTCTGATCCGGCAGGGCTACCACTGGCACGGCGACGGGCGCGGACTCCAGCAACAGGAGGATCAAGGCGGCGGCGGGCAGGACCCGGGCGCGCAGACCGGACAGACCCGCAAGATACGCCCAGCCGGCGGCCGCCCACCAGGCCACCGCCAGCGTGAAGAGGAAGGAAAAGCGCCAGACGGTGCGAAAAGCCCGCGCCGGAGGCAGGTTCTGCTGCAACCAGCCCATGGGCAGGATCACGCGGCGGCCGGTGCCCGGGATGCCGACGGAATCCCCGAAAGCCAGGACCAGACCGGCCACACCCGCGGTCAGCAACAAGTAGCCCCATTCTCGACGTCGCGCCGTCAGGCCGGACCTGGCCGCGAAACCCACGGTGGCCAGCAGCAGCGCCATCCAGCCGGGGTTCAGCACTTGGCGGGCGACACCCAGATGGCGCTTCGCCGGGTCCTCGCCCCGCCCCACCAAGTCGGCGGGCCCAGCGCGATAGGCGCCCGTGTTGAGCAGGTGCTGCGCATCGGCGCTGTACCACATCACCTCGCCGGGGTGACGGGTGAAATCCACCTCCCGAGCGGCGGTCTCCAGGTGGGGCGTGGCCAGGATCCACACGCCGGCCGCCGCCACCACCAGCGGCAGGACAGCCGCCCTGGCCGCCGGGCGCCGGGCCAGGGTCCGGTGATGGCGCAATACCCATCCCGCCAGCACGATCCCGGCCGCCAACAATGCATAGGCGAAACCGTACCAGCCCATGGCCGCCTGGGCGATGAGAGCCGCGGACATCAGCCACCAGTACCTGGCCGTCGCCGTACCGCGCTCCCATCCGGTCAGCGCGCAGATCAGCGCCGCCAGGACGGCCGGCACGCCCGGCGGCGGCAACTGGTTGAGATGTCCCAGCTGCGCCAGGGTGTATGGCGAGCCGATCAACAGCATGGCTGCCACGCCTCCCGACCGGGCGTCGCCGCCGGAGGCCTGCCAGAGGGCGGCGGTCGCCGCGCAGGACAGAACCAGCGCGATCAGGAAGGCGGCGTTGTAGAGCGCGGCGGAAGACATGCCCAGCCCGTGGAGGGGCTCGACGAGGATCGCCTGGGCCGTCAGCGGATCCATGAAAGCGATGGCGTTTCCGGCGGGATGGAAGATGGGCAGGTGGCGCCAGATCTCGGGATGCCAGACGTGCCGGGCGCTCCATTCGAGCAGACTCGCCTGGAACACGGCGTCGAGGCCGCCGAAAGGCCCGAGCACGGCTTCTCCCCAGACGCCAAATACTGGGCGCAGACAGATGACAAGGAAAAGCCCGCTGGCGAACCAGGTCCAGGGCAAGCGTCCCCTCGCGCCCATCAATAACCCAGGCTCTGCAGCTGGCGGCGCAGATCGGCCGAAAGCCCGACAGAATCGACCCCGGCGGCAGACATGAGTGCGGATCGCGCATCCCACGCTGACAGGCGCGCGTGGGCTGCCGTCAAGATCGCAGCGGCGGCGGCGGGATCGTCGGCGAGCGGGTGCCGGGCTCCCGGATCCGCGCCCAGGTCGTACCAGGCGGAGCCGACGCCTCCCTCTCCCACCACACCCAGATAGGGCCAGGCTCGACAGGCGAGCTGCGGTTCACCGTAGAGCATGTTCTCCATGATCGCCGGCGCGTCGCCTTCAGCTTTGCCCTGCCGGGCTGCATCGGTGTCCACGTACAGCAGATCATCGGCGCCTTCCAGGCCGGCCGGTGGCGTCCAGGACAGGAAACGGCATACAGACGGCACGAGATCCAGCGCATCGTGGTCGGCGGCGCACGTGCTCCCGCCGTCCCTCGCGCCGGGCTGGCGGATCAGCAGGGGGACGCCGGTCACTTCCGGCATCAACGAATGCCCGTGCTCGAAGCCGCCGTGCTCGAAGAACTCCTCCCCGTGATCCGAGGTGACGATCACCAACGCGGAATCCCAGATCCCGAGCTCGCGCAGGGTCGCCCACAGTTTCGACAGACAGGCGTCGGTGTACTGGACCTCGCGCCGGTAGAGCGCCCACAACCCGGCACGCACCTCCGCAGACACCCCGGGCAGCGAATCGCGGACACCCGGAAGATGGGCGGCCGGGAAAACGCCGTCCGTGAACAGGGGATCATCCGGGATCTCCGTGCGCGCCGGCTGCACGCCGCGGCCCGGCGCCGCCGCGGGCGCATTCGCTGGCAGGGAATGCCAACGGTACGGGAGGTGCGGATCCATGAGGTGAAGCCACAGGAACAGGGGGGCATCGTCCCGGCGCTGCTTCAGCCAGCGGGCGGCCTTGCCGACGATCACGGCGGCGTCGTCGAGATCGAGTCGCGTGTCGGCAAGGTAGGAGAGCTCCCTGGCCAGCACCGAGCGCGCGGCGGGCAGGAGGGGCTCCAGGACGAGGGCGTGCTCGAATTCGCCGAAGCCACGGTCGAAGCCGTAAGCAGGCATGAGATAGGGATTGGCGGTGAAGGCCGCCGTGCTGTATCCCGCCTCGCTGGCGAGTTGTGAGAGCGTGCGCACGCCGGTAGGCACCCCCGCGTACTTGGCGACCCCCAACTCTCGCGGGGCGCGCCCGGTCATCAGCGTGGCCATCGCCGGCAGGGTCCAGCAGCTGGACGACCAGTAATTGGTGTAGAGGATGCCCTCCGCGGCGATGGCGTCCAGGCCGGGGGTCGGCGGCGCGTCGGGCGAGACGGCCGACAGGACGTCGCGCCTCAGGGTGTCGATGGTCACCAGGATCAAGTGGGGCCGGTCGCTGTCGGCGATGCCGGCGGCCGCGGCACCCGCGCCGACGAGGCGGGCGTCTCTGCCCTCCTCGCGCCAGTTGGGCCAGAGGCTGGTGAAGACCGCCATGAAGACCACAGCCAGGAACATGTTGCGCCAGGGGTTCAGCGCCTGTCGCGAGGCCATCGTCAGGATGGGTTTGGCGAGCAGTACGGAAGCGACGATCATCAATACCATCTGGACGACCAGAGCCGCGCCATGCTCGTGGTCCGACCACCAGTCCGGCACCACGTGCTCGCGGAGGACGTAACCGGAGTAGAAGAAGATGAAGAGCCCGAGCGCCGTGGCCACCGACAGGGCGTAGGCGTGGCGCCGGGGATGTCGCCTGTGTCGGACGAGCAAGTAGAACGGCACGAAGAGCACCGCGGCGACGAGCATGGCCACCCAGCCGTAGAGAGCCACCGTGGGGGCGACCGATCTGACGAAGCCTGGACCGCCTTCGGCCATGAGGTCGAACCGCAGCCACTGGCTCAAGCCTTCGACCATGCCGAGCAGACCGGCCATGACGAACGCCCAGGAGGCCGTCGCCAGCAATCCGCGGATCCAGCGCCACAGTTCGTGCAACATGAACCGGTCATTCCCCTCTATGACGATCGAGCCTCGCCGCCGCCTCACAGTTTCCGGTCAAAAGGGCGGACGGTCAAGCTGCGCTTGCGGCAGCGTGGCGCCGTGGTATCTTCCCGTCTACGATCCGGCACCTCACGCGCAGGAGAGGACATGCAGACATTCAACGGTATCGACTACTACCGCTTCGAGGAGGGTTTCAACGACGAGGAGCGCGCGGTGCGCGACACCGTGCGCGAATTCGTTTCGCGCCGCTTCCTGCCTTTGGTGCGCAGGCATCACGAAGCCGGGACGTTCCCCATGGAGCTGGTGCCGGAGATGGCCGAGATGGGTCTGCTCGGGCCTTCGATCCACGGCCCGGGCTGCCTGGGCCTTTCGGCGACCATCTACGGCATCATCTGCCAGGAGCTCGAGCGGGGGGACAGCGGACTGCGCAGCTTCGCCTCTGTGCAGGGCAGCCTCGTGATGTGGCCCATCGCCACCTACGGCAGCGCGGCGCAGAAGAGCAGGTGGTTACCGGAACTGGCCGCCGGCCGCGCCGTCGGCTGTTTCGGCCTGACCGAGGCCGGTCACGGCAGCGATCCCGGCGGCATGGAGACCACGGCCACCCCGGACGGGGACGGCTGGATCCTCAACGGCGCCAAGATGTGGATCACCAACGCGAACCTCGCCGACCTCGCCGTCGTCTGGGCCCGCGGTCCCGACGGCGTGCTCGGTTTCCTGGTCGAGCGCGACTCCGCCGGCTTCCACGCGGCACCGGTCCGCGGCAAGTTCTCCCTGCGCGCCAGCGACACCGGCGAACTGGCCTTCGACGAGGTGCGCCTGCCGGACGCCTCCCGCCTGCCCGACGCGCGCGGGTTGCGAGCCCCCCTCTCCTGCCTCAACCAGGCGCGCTACGGCATCGCCTGGGGCGCCGTGGGGGCGGCGGCCGACTGCTACGAGACGGCGCTGCGCTACGCGCTCGCCCGGGAGCAGTTCTCTCGGCCCCTTGCCTCGTTCCAGCTGGTCCAGCGCAAGCTCGTGCGCATGCTGACGGAGATCACGAAGGCCCAGGCCCTGGTCCATCAGCTGGGCCGTCTGAAGGACCGCGGCATCGACGAGGTACCGCTGGTGTCGCTGGCCAAGCGCAACAACGTGGCCATGGCACTGGACTGCGCCCGCACAGCCCGCGACGTGCTGGGCGCGGCCGGCATCACCGACGAGTTCCCCGTCGGCCGCCACATGACGAACCTGGAATCGGTCAAGACCTACGAAGGGACCCACGACATCCACACCTTGATCGTGGGGGCCGACATCACCGGCCTGTCCGCCTTCCGCTGAAGCGCAAGGCGGCGGATCCCCGCGATCCGCCGCCGCACCGGAAAGACCGAGCGTCCGGGTATCAGAAGGCCATGTGCGCGAAGGTGCGCGAGGCGAGCTCGAAGAGTGTGCCCGGCAGCACGCCGATCAGGATGACCAGCAGCGCCAGCACGCCCGCCGTGAAAGCCGCTTCCCAGCTGGCACCTTCGTGCAGATCGCCTTCCGCCGGCTTGAAGTACATCACCACGACCACGCGCAGGTAGTAGTAGACGGACAGCAGGGAGTTGACCACGCCCCAGACGGCCAGCGGGACCAGGCCCGCCTTCACGACGGCGTCGAAGAGGTAGAACTTGCCCACGAAGCCAGCGGCCGGTGGAATGCCGGCAAGCGAGAAGAGGAACACCGACAGAGTGGCCGCGGCCAGGGGGCGCCGGCGCGAGAGACCGGCGTAGCCTGAGATCGCATCCGCCTCCTCGGCACGGCTGCGGCTCAGGTAGGCGACGATGCCGAAAGCGCCCAGGTTCATCAGGGCGTAGACGACCAGATAGAAGAGCAAGGCGCCGCCGGCTGCGCCGGCCACCTCCACGGTGCGCGTCGCGACCTCGGTACTGCGGCCCGTGTTCAACAGGGCCAGGACGCCCAGCAGCAGATAACCGGCGTGTGCGATGCTGGAGTAGGCCAGCATGCGCTTGATGCCGTCCTGCGACAGCGCCACCACGTTGCCGATGGTCATGGTCAGGACCGCCAGGACCGCCAGCAGGGGGAACCAGACCACCGAGAGGGACGGGAGCAGCAACCAGACGAACCTCAGCAGGGCCGCCATGGCGGCCGCCTTGACGCCGGTCGCCATGTAGCCGGTCATGTACACCGGCGCTCCCTCGTAGACGTCGGGCGTCCACATGTGGAACGGCACCATGGCGATCTTGAAGCCGAAGGCGATCAGGATCAATCCGCTGGAGATCGGCAGCAGGACGCCGCCGGCGCCGGCGGCCAGCGCCGTGCCGATGGCCGCGTATGACGTGCCCCCGGTCTGTCCGTACAGCAGGGCGGAACCCATGAGCAGTACGGCCGAGGCGAAGGCGCCCATGATCAGGTACTTGAAGCCGGCCTCGCTGCTGCGCATCGAGCCGCGGTTGCCGCCCACCAGGATGTAGACCGAGAGGCTCATGGTCTCCAGGGCCAGGAACAGGCTCATCAGGTCGGTGGCGGCCGCCATCAGCATCATGCCCAGGGTGGCGAACAGCACCAGGGGATAGAATTCCGCCCGGAAACGCCCATCACGATCGTAGATGCTGGTGGCGAAGACGACCGTCAGCATGGCGATGGCCACGAACAGCAGATTGAAGAAATGCGTGTACAGATCGCACGCGAGCATGCCGTTCATCAGCGATCCCGTGCGAGCGGGACCCGTGCCCTGGGCCACGGCCGTCCCCAGCAGGACAAGCAGGGAGAGCATGGAGAGGTGGTCCTTGCGTAGGCTCTTGACGAAGGCGTCCACCAGCATCACCAGCAGAGCGCCGCCGGCCAGCACGAGGTAAGGCAGCATCTGCATCAGCTGTCCGCCGAGGTCGGTCTCCGGTGCCAGGCCGTTCATCGCTCACCTCCCGTCCCGACGGTAACGACAGATCCCGGGTCTACGACCGCGCCTCCGGCCGGTGCGACCCCGGCCAACGCCTGCGTCACGGGCTCCAACAGCCGCATGATGGACGGCTCCATGCGCTCCAGCAGGGGCGCCGGCGCGACGCCCAGCAGCACGATGAAGACCATGATCGGAATCAGTACGATCCACTCCCGCAGGTTCAGGTCGGAGAGATGGCGGTTCGCGTCGCGGGCGAGCCTGCCCAGGAAGACGCGCTGGTACATCCACAGCATGTAGATGGCCCCCAGGACCACGCCGGTCGCCGACAGGACCACCAGCAGCTTGGCCTGGGGCAGCAACGCGCTCGAGAAGCTGCCGAAGAGCACCAGGAACTCTCCCGTGAAACCGCAGAGGCCGGGCAGGCCTATGCTGGCCAGGGTCACGAACATGAAAACGGAGGCATAGGCCGGCATGACGTGGGCGAGACCGCCGAACTCGTCGATCTCGCGCGTGTGCCGGCGTTCGTAGATCACGCCGACGAGAAGGAACAGGGCGCCCGTGGACAGGCCGTGCGCCAGCATCTGGTACAAACCGCCGGCCACGCCGGTCGCCGTCAGGCTGAAGAGCCCCAGCACGACGAAACCGAGATGGCTTACGCTGGAGTAGGCAACGAGCTTCTTGACGTCCTTCTGTACCATCGCCACCAGGGCGCCGTAGATGATCCCCACCACCGCCAGTCTCGCCAGCCAGGGCCCGAGCAGCAGAGCCGCCTCAGGGAAGAGCGGGATGGCGAAACGCAGCAGACCGTAGGTGCCCATCTTGAGCAGGATGGCCGCCAGGATCACCGATCCGGCCGTCGGCGCCTCAACGTGCGCGTCCGGCAGCCAGGTATGGAACGGGAAGAGCGGCACCTTGATGGCGAAGGCGAGGGCGAAGGCCGCGAAGAGCCACATCTGCTCGGTGCGACCGAGATCCAGGAGCATGAACTTGTCCAGTTCCATGCTGCCGGCCTGGTAGTAGCAGTAGAGGATGGCGACGAGCATGAAGACCGAACCGACCATCGTGTAGATGAAGAACTTGACGGCCGCGTAGATGCGTCGCTCCCCGCCCCAGATCCCGATCAAGAAATACATGGGGATGAGCATGGCTTCCCAGAAGAAATAGAAGAGCAGCATGTCGCGGGCCACAAAAGTGCCGATCATGGCCGTCTGCAGGACGAGCAGAAAGCCCATGGCCTCGCGCACGCGCTCCTGGATGGCGTTCCAGGTGCTGAGGATCACCAGCGGGCCGAGGAAGGTGGTCAGCAGGACGAGGAAGAGGGAGACGCCGTCCAGGCCCAGGGAGTAGCTGATCTTGCCGTCGGCCAGCCAGGCGACCTTTTCGGCGAACTGGTCGCCGGCGTCGCCCGCGTCGAAATGCCGGTACAGGTGCAGCGACAGCACGAAGTCGATGAGTGCGACCGCGAGGGCCGCGCTGCGCGCCGCCGCCTTGGTCCGGCCCAGCAGGAAGATCAACAGCGCGCCCGCGAGGGGCAAGAAGGTGACCCAGGAAAGAATGTGGTCGGTTACAAACGACACAACCGCCCTCCCCTACGCCGACAGGGTGAAGTAGAGTATGAATGCCAGGACGCCCGTCGAGAAGACGTAGACGTAGAATCGCAACATCCCGTTCTGGAACAGACGCAGGATCGAACTCACGACGGCCACCGCGATCGCCGAGCCGTTGACCAGCAGGCCGTCGATCAGCCCCACGTCGACCGACTTCCAGAGCACCTTCTCCGAGAGGGCGTAGCCGGGTTTGACCAGGGTGGCCTCGTACGCCTCGTCCACGTAGTACTTGTTCAGCAACACCCGGTACGGCAACCCGCCCGCGAGGGATTGCAGCCTCGCGGCGATGGCTTGTCGCTTGCCGTAGACCCACCAGCCGAGGCAGAGGCCGAGCAGCGCCCACGCCAGGGAAGCGGAGGCCAGGGTCCATTCCATCACTTCCGCGCCGACGTGATGCGCGCTTCCGGTCGCGTCGCGCACCACGTGCGCTCCGATCGCCACCGCGGCCGCCGTTTCCCCCAGCGCTCCCTGCTCGATGGCCTGCACGGTTCCGAGTCCGCCCTGCGCGTCGGCGACCACGACTTCCGGATGGAAAACCGGCTCCAGCCAGCGTTCGAAATGGTTGGCGCCACCCATGAAATGCGGAATGCCGATCCAGCCCCCCGTCAGGGACAGCACCGCGAGAATCACCAGCGGCACGGTCATCGTCGCCGGCGACTCGTGGATGTGGTGCTTGACCGCCTCGCTGGCGCGGTTGGTCCCGAAGAAGGTCAGCGAGACCAGGCGCATCATGTAGAAGGCGGTCAGACCGGCACCCAGGAAACCGAGCAGCCACAGCCAGATGCCGCCGCCGTCGAAGGCTCTCCAGAGGATCTCGTCCTTGGAGAAGAAGCCGGCGAAGGGGAAGATGCCGGCCAGCGCCACCGTCCCGACCATGAACGTCGGCCAGGTCAGCGGCATCCGGCGGCGCAGCCCGCCCATCAGACGCATGTCCTGCTCGTTGCTCATGGCGTGGATGACCGAGCCGCTGCCCAGGAACAGCAGCGCCTTGAAGAACGCGTGGGTCATCAGATGGAAGATCCCCGCGGTGAAGGCGCCCACCCCGCAGGCCAGCATCATGTAGCCGAGCTGGCTGACGGTGGAATAGGCCAGCACCTTCTTGATGTCGTTCTGGGTCAGGGCGATCGTGGCGGCGTAGAGCGCCGTCACGGCCCCGACGATGGCCACCACGAGCAGCGCCGTGGGCGTCAGGACGTAGATGAAGTGCAGGCGGGCGATCATGTAGACGCCGGCGGTCACCATGGTGGCCGCGTGGATCAGGGCCGAGACGGGCGTCGGACCGGCCATGGCGTCCGGCAGCCAGATGTAGAGCGGTATCTGCGCCGACTTGCCGGTCGCGCCGAAGAACAGCAGCAGGCCGATCAGCGTGGCCGCCGGGGCGAGCAGCGGCGCGTGGGCGGCCATGGTGCCGAAGGAGAAGACCCCTTCGCCAGGCGACATGTGCGGCAGCAGGGTGGTGCCGATCACCAGCATGCCGAGCAGGAAGCCGAAGTCGCCGATCCGGTTGACTATGAATGCCTTCTTGCCCGCGGCCGCGTTGGCCTCGTCGTTGAACCAGAAGCTGATCAGCAGGTACGAGCACAGCCCCACGCCCTCCCAGCCGACGAAGAGCATGACCAGGTTCTCGCCCAGCACAAGCATCAGCATGGCGAAGATGAAGAGGTTCAGGTAGGCGAAGAACCGGGTGAAACCCTCGTCGCGGGCCATGTAGCCGAGCGAATAGATGTGGATCAACAGCCCGACCCCGGAAACGACCAGGGCCATGACCGCGCCCAGGGGGTCGATGGTGAAACCGATGTCGATGGACAGCTTGCCCATGGCGAGCCAGGTGGCCAGGGTGTCGGTCAGCAGCCGCTCGGCCGGCTCCAGCGCCAGCAGGCGCATGAACACGCGTACCGACAGGGCGAAGGAGACCGCGACCGTGCCGCAGGCGAGCAGACCGGCCGCCCGCCGCGGCAGATGACGCACCAGCAGGCCGTTCGCGGCGGCGCCGCACAGCGGCACTAGCACGATCCATCTCAAGGCTGTTTCCACGGCGTGGGTATCCACAACGCTACTCCATGAGGGTCTTGAGTTCGTCCACGTTCACCGTCCGGCGCAGCCGGTAGATCTCCACCAGGATCGCCAGGCCGATGGCGGCCTCGGCGGCCGCCACGGCGAAGTTCATCAGCACGAAGACATGGCCGGAGAGATCGCCGTGCATGCGGGAATACGCGGCGAAGACGACGTTCACCGCGCACAGCATGATCTCGATGCTCATGAGCATGATCAGGCTGTTGCGGCGGATCACGACGCCGGCCATACCCACCAGGAACATGGCCGCGGCCAGCACCAGGTAATGGGTCAAACCTATCTCCACGGCTGATCCTCCTCCCTGCGCCCCAGCGCTAGGGCGCCTATGATGGCCACCAGCAGGACGATGGAGATGAGCTCGAAGGCCAGCAGATAGCGGTTCAGCAGCAGGCCGGCCACGCGCTCCGCGGTTCCGGCGGACGCGTTCCCGGCGTCGGAAAACGCCGTGACGCCGCTGCGCGAGACCCAGCCGACGAGGACTACCGCGATCGCCGCCGCCGGGGCGGCGAGCAGGGCCAGTTTCCAGAAGCGGCGGCCCTCGCGTTCCGCCGGCAGGACCGGTCCCTGCAGCATCATGATCACGAACAGGAACAGGACCATGATGGCGCCTGCGTAGATCAGAACCTGCAGGATCGCCAGGAAGGGGGCCGACAGCAGCGCGAAGATACCCGCGGCGTTGATGAAGCTGAAGATCAACCAGACCGCGGCGGTCACGGCGTTGCGGCTGGCGACGGTCATCACGGCCGCCCCGAGCATCAGCGCCGCGAAAAGGTAGAACAGATAAATCTCCACGTCCTCTTGCCTCCCGAAACGTCAGAGAGTCCCGCGGGTCTCGTCGTTGAGCAGAAAATCCTTGTCCACGAAGAATTTCTCCCTGGCGTCGGCCACGATCTCGTAGATGCCGGTGTCCATGCGGATGGCATCGCAGGGACAGGCCTCCTCGCAGAGCCCGCAGTACACGCAGCGCAACAGGTCGATGTCGAATCTCTCCGGGTATTTCTCGATGGTCGGATCCGGATGCTCCGCGGCCGTGATGTGGATGCAGTCGGCGGGACAGGCGGTGCTGCACATCATGCAGGCCACGCAGCGCGGCGAGCCGTCGTCCCGCTTCATCAGACGATGGCGTCCGCGGAAACGGTCGCTGTACCGGGGCTTCTCTTCCGGGTACTGGACCGTGGGCATGTCCTTCATGGCGAAGATGTTGCGCAGCAGATGCCTGATGGTGATCAAGAGTCCGCGCAGCACCTCCCCCACGTAGACGCGCTCGCCCAGGCTCATGTCCCTGCCGTAGCCGTGTGCCTTGCCGTTCGTCCTCATGTCCTCATACCTTCACCGGGAACCGCCGCGCGTCTTTCAGACGATGGCGACCCCGACCGCCGTGATCACCAGGTTCGCCAGGGCCAGCGGCAACATCACCTTCCAACCCAGGCTCATGAGCTGGTCGTACCTGAAGCGCGGCAGCGTCCACCGCACCCAGACGAAGAACCAGCAGAAGAAGACCACCTTGCCCACGAACGCCCCGACCTGCAGCAGGGTGGCGAAGAGCGAAGCGCCGGCGGGGCCGACCCGCCACGGCGCGAGGGCGAACGAAGCCAGCGACAACGCGCCCACCACGGCGAAGAAGCCTCCCAGCAATCCCGGTTCGCGGTCGCGGGCATCGCCGAACTTCCCGCGTTCGCGGACCGCCCGCCTGAAGAAGAGCCACGCGATCACACCGGAAACGACCGCCTGGAGTCCGAGCACGAGCGGCAGCAGGGTGTCCGCGCCGGCCGTGATCGTCTGACGGGACAGCCAGGGAATGTTCCAGCCGCCGAAGAAGAGCGTCGCGATCAGCGCCGCACCGATCACCATGTTCGCGTATTCGGCCATGAAGAAGAGTGCGAACTTCATCGAGCTGTACTCGAGGTGGTAACCGGCGACGATCTCCGACTCGCCTTCCGGCAGGTCGAAGGGCGTCCGGTTGGTCTCGGCGAATATCGCGGTGATGAAGAGCAGCGCGCCCAGCGGCTGGATCACCACACCCCATTTGGGCAGGAACCCCCAGATCAGATCGCCCTGACCAGATACGATCTCCGTCAAGCGCAGAGACTGGAAGATCAGGAGCAGCCCCATGATGGCCAGTCCCATGCTGATCTCGTAGCTGATCATCTGCGAGGTCGAGCGCAGGGCGCCCAGGAACGCGTACTTGTTGTTCGAGGCCCAGCCGGCCATCACGATCCCGTAGGTACCGAGGCTGGCGATGGCGAACACGTAGAGGATGCCCACGTTCAGGTCCGCGACCACCAGGGGTATCTGTCGCCCGCCCACCTCCAGGTAGTCCCCGAAGGGGATCACCGCATAGGTGACGAGCGCGACGAAGAAGACCACGAACGGCGCCAGCGCATACAGGAACCCGTGCACTCCGTCGGGGCGCACGTCCTCCTTGAAGAGCAGTTTGACGACGTCGGCGATGGGATGCACGAGGCCGCCCAGTCTGATGCCGGCCACGCTGGCGCGGTTGGGCCCGGTCCGGTCCTGGATGAAGGCCGAGCCCTTGCGCTCGGCCCAGACCAGCACCGGGATCAGACCGATCACCAGGACCAGCATGAAGACGATCTTCAGCAGGGTCGCCACGACGAGCTCCATCACGCGTCACCCCCCGTTCCCACCGGCAGGGGCGCAACGCCGGCCGTGCCTAGGTCGTTCAAGTCGACGCCGGCGAGGGCCGGAGCCTGCTCCGCGGCCATACGGCGCACCTCCGGCAAACCGGCGGGTTGCTCCGCCGTCGTGAGCCGGCCCAGCCACCCGGCCAGGAAACGCCAGTCCTCGCGCGTCCGCTCCGGGCCGGCTACAGCGCGTCGGATCAGCTGGAACCGCCCCTGCGCGTTGACGAAGATGCCGTCCTTCTCGGCCCAGGCGCGCAGCGGCACGACGACCTGCGCCGCATGGGCGGTCGCATTCCGATGCGTGCCGAGGTAGACGAGGAAGCGTCCGGACGCCGCTTCCGCGAAACCGGGAGAGTCCGCGACGGGATCGCCGCCGTAGACGAGGACCCCGCCGGATGAACCCGCCGTGCGCGAGACCAGATCCGCAGCCGTCACTTCGGGCAGGTCGAGCCACTCGAGCGACTTGCGATTGGGCTTACGGTCGGCCGCGAGCAGCAGTTCGTCGCCCTCGCCGCGCCCCGATTCCGCGAGGCATCCCAGCACGCGGCCCTCACCGCACAGTACGCGTCCCAGCCGCGCGAAGAGGGCCAGCTCCTCCAGCGTCTGCCCGGGCGAGGCCAGAGCCAGGCCGCCTGGCGCGAACTCGGCGAGCCGGGCGTCCAACTCGGCCCACGCCGCTTCCCGCAGCGCGCCGTCGCGCTGGACGAGCGGCGACGCCAGGCGGCTCTCGGCATGCACCGCGCGGTATTCGAGGCGTCCGAGATCGCACATCCAGGGGCCGTTCACCTCGTCGTTGCGCCGCGGCTTGATGCGGTAGATGCGTTCCGCCTCGTGATCGACGCGGATGTTACAGCCTGTCGCGCAACCGGGGCAGACGGACTGCGTGCTGCGCAGCAGCCACACGCGCTTCTTGAAGCGGAAGTCGCGGCTGGTCAAGGCCCCCACGGGACAGATGTCGACCGTGTTCAAGCTGTAGTTGTTGTTGAGCTCCTTGCCCGGCGCGATGCCGATCTCGGCCCGGTCCCCCCTGTTGAAGACGCCGAGTTCGCCCGTACCGGTGATGTGATCGCAGAAACGCACGCAACGGCTGCAGAGCACGCAGCGTTCCTTGTCGAGGATCACGTGCGGCCCGATGACCTGGGCCTTCACCTTGTTGACCTTGTCGCCCTTGCTCACTTCCGACTCGTACAGGCCGTAAACCATGTATTGGTCCTGCAGGCCGCATTCCCCGGCCTGGTCGCAGATCGGACAGTCAACGGGGTGGTTGATCAGGTGCATCTCCAGGATCTGCCGGGCGGCCGTGCGCACGCGCTCGCTCCGCGTATGGACCACCATGCCCTCGCGGACGGTGGTGTTGCAGGCGATGGTCAGCTTGGGCATGCCCTCGATCTCGACCTGGCAGAGCCGGCAGACGCCGGCGACGGGGAGATCGGGATGGTAGCAGAAGTGCGGCAGGGCCTCGCCCCGCGCCTCGCGGCAGGCGTCGAAGAGCGAGGTGCCCTCGGGAAACACCAGTTCCCGGCCGTCTATCGTCAACTTGGTCATGTCGTCAACTCCTGATCTCGCGCGCCCAGCGCGAGTCCGGCCCCGGCTGCTTGCTCTCGTGTACCAGCGCTTCGAACTCGGGGCGGAAACGCTGCAGGAAACTCCGCATGGGCATCACCGCGGCGTCGGCCAGCGGGCAGATTGTCAACCCGGCCATGCCGTCGCACACTTTCGCCAGCAGGTCGATATCCTCCAGGGTCCCCTCGCCCCTGCGCAGGCGCCGCACGATCCGATGCAGCCACCCCGTGCCTTCCCGGCAGGGCGTGCACTGTCCGCACGATTCGTCCCAGTAGAAGTGCATGAGCACCTGTATCAGCTCCACCATGTCGCAGCGCGCGGGGATGATGATCATGCCGCCGGAGCCGAGCATGGTACCGGCCTCCTGGAGCGATTCGTAGTCCAGCCGCGTGTTCATGGCCTCTTCGGCGGTGAGCACGGGCACGGACGAACCGCCCATGATCACGGCCTTGAGCTCCTCCCCTGCGGCCATGCCCCCCAACCAGTCGTGGAAGAATTCCCTGAAGGGAAGCCCCATGGGGATCTCGTGCACGCCGGGATTGCGGACGGGACCGCTGACGCTGAAGAGCTTCGTGCCGGTGGATTTTTCGGTGCCGAAGCGCCGGTAGGCCTCGGGGCCCTCGTCGACGATGTACGTGACCGCGGCGACGGTCTCCACGTTGTTCACGATGGTCGGCTTCCCGAGGAATCCGGAGACCGCTGGGAAGGGCGGCTTGATCAGCGGCTGTCCCTTGTTGCCGGTCACGGAATTGATCAGCCCGGTCTCCTCGCCGCAGATGTAGGCGCCGGCCCCCTTGTGGACGATCATCTCGAGATCGTAGCCGCTGTCGAGGATGTTGCGGCCCAGGTAGCCGGCCGCGTAGGCCTCGTCGACGGCCTTCCGCACGCGGTCGATAAGCCAGCCGAACTCGCCGCGGATGTAGATGACGCAGAGGCAGGCGCTGACCGCGTAGGAGGAGATGATCGATCCCTCGATCACCGCATGGGGGTCGAAGTCGAGCAGGAAGCGGTCCTTGAAGGTGCCCGGTTCCGACTCGTCGGCATTGACCATGAAGTAGACGGCAGACGCGTCCTTGGGGACGAAACCCCACTTGACGCCCGCCGGGAAGCCCGCGCCGCCGCGGCCGCGCAGCCCCGAGTCCTTGACCAGCTCGGTCACCTTCGGGGGATCCAGCTCGGCGAGGGCCTTGCGCAGGGCCCGGTACCCGCCCTGGGCCTCGTAGACCGGCAGCTTGTGGCCGTCGCGGGTTCCGAAGCGTTTGGAGAGGATCCGGCACTCGTCGCGGTTCATTCTAGTCCTCCAGATCCCGATCGGTGTCGGCCGGCAGCGGCTCGCCCCGGCGCATGCTGTCGAGGATCTCGTCGGCCTTCTTCGGCGTCAGGTGCTCGTAGAGGTGCTTGCCCACGAGCATGCAGGGACCCATGCCGCACGCGCCCAGGCACTCGACGCCCTCCAGGGCGAACATGCCGTCGGGCGTCGTCTCGCCGGCCCGCACGCCCAGCTTCTTCTCCAGTTGCGCCAGCAGGGGGCGCGCGCCCATGATGTGGCAGCTGATGTTATGACAGACCTGGAGCACGTGCGCGGCCTGCGGAACGTCGCGGAACATGAAGTAGAAGGAGATCAATTCGCGGACCTTCGCCTCGGAGATCTCGAGCCGGGCGGCGGTCCAGGCGACCGCCGCATCGCTGATGTAGCCGTGGCGATCCTGGATGAGCCACAAGGTCGGCATCAGCGCGCTGCGCTTGGTCGGGTACCTGGCGACGATGTCGTCGAACGCCGCCCGATCCTCCGCCGACAGGTCGAAGGCGGTGGCCTGCTCCGCCGGTGCGTTCATTTCGCCTGGTCCTTTCGTGGCGCTCATCTGTCGAGCTCCCCGGCGATGATGTTGATGCTGCCGAGGATGGCGACGGCGTCGGGGATCATCAAGCCCTCGATCATGGTCGCGAAGGCGGAGAAGATGGGGAAGCAGGGCGGGCGCACCTTGATGCGGTACGGCGCGCCGCCGCCGTCGGAGAAGCAGTGGAAGCCCAGCTCGCCGTTCGCGCCCTCGCCGGAGCCGTAGGCCTCCCCCCGGGGCACCTTGATGCCCTCGTAGATCAGCTTGAACTGGTTCATGACGCCCTCGATGCTCCCGTAGACCTGCACCTTGGGCGGCAGCGCGACCTGCGGATCGTCCACGATGATCGGGCCCCCCGGCAGTCCGCGGGCCAGCACCTGGCGGATGATCCGTTCGCTCTGCAGCATCTCCTCGATGCGGACCATGATGCGGTCCCGGGTATCGCCGTGCTCGCCCACGGGCACGTCGAAGTCGTACTCGTCGTAGCCCATGTAGGGCGCATGCTTGCGCAGGTCGAAGGCCAGCCCCGTGGCGCGCAGGCAGGGACCGGTGAAGCCCCAGTCCAGGGCCTGCTGCGTCGTCATGGCGCCGATGCCCACGGTCCGGTCCAGGAAGATGCGGTTGCGGGCCACCAGGCCCGTCACCTCGCGGATCGCCACCTGCAGCTTGTCCAGGTTCCGGAAAACAGCCGCTTCGAACCCCTCGAAGATGTCGTGCGAAAGGCCGCCGATGCGCGCGTAGTTGGTGGTCAGACGGGAGCCGCAGAGGGGCTCGATGATGTCGTAGTAGATGCCCTCGCGGATGTTGTAGAAGTACCAGTAGTTGGTCAGGGCGCCGATGTCGACGAGATTGGCGCAGATGCAGACGAGATGGTCGATGATCCGGCTCAACTCGCTGACGACGATCCGGATCGCCTCGGCGCGGGCCGGCGCCTCGACGCCCAGCATCTTCTCGACCGCCGCCGCGTATATGCAGTTGTTGAGCATGGCAGACACGTAGTTGAGACGGTCGGTGTAGGGCATGACCTGCGCCCAGGTGTGGTCCTCGGCCTCCTTCTCGAAGCAGCGGTGCAGATAGCCGATCTCGGATTTGGCCTCGACGATGGTCTCGCCGTCGATCAGGCACTCCACCCGCAGGGCGCCGTGGGTGGAAGGATGGCTCGGCCCCAGGTTGAGGGTCAGCAGGTCCGACGGGAGCTGCGTGCCCGTGGCGGTCTCGGCCCGCGCGGCGGCCCGGGCGACCTCATGGTCGTCGAACAGCTTCTCCGGCGCCGAGAGCACCTGTCCCCGCTCGATGGGGTAGTCCTTGCGCAGCGCGTGGCCCTCGAACTCGTGGTGGCAGAGGATGCGCCGCAGGTCCGGGTGGCCGCGGAAGGGAACGCCGAAAAGGTCGTAGACCTCGCGCTCCGCCCAGTTGGCCGAGGCGTAGAGATCGGAGACGGTGGGCACGTCCTGGCCCTCCTCCACCGCGACCTTCACCATCAACCGCTCACCGGCGGCGAGGGAACGCAGGTTGTAATCGACCTCGAAGCGGGTCGGATCATCGAGGTGGTCCGGATGCTCGCTGAGATCGACGCCCACCACATCCAGCAGCAGCTCGCAACCCGCGCGTTCCTTGAGGTGGCGCACCACGTCGTGCAGGATGGCGCGGTCGACCCGCACCCAGGCGTCGCCCGCATGGGCGCCGCTGGCGAGATCGCCGAATTCGTCGCTGAGGCTCTCCAGAAGCTTCTCGTTCATGCTTCCCCATCCTGTCGGGCCCGGACGTCGCCGGCGCTGATCAGGCTCCCCGGCCGGCCGCGTGACGCTGCGCCGCTGGCACCAGGCCTTCGTTCTGGACCTTTTCCTGCAAGGTGACCAGGGCATGCATCAGGTTCTCGGGGGTCGGCGGACAGCCGGCCACGTAAAAATCGACAGGTATGATCCGGTCGATCCCCTGCAGGGTGCCGTAGTTGTTGTAGAACCCGCCCGTGCTGGCGCAGACGCCCATGGAGATCACCCATTTGGGGTCGCACATCTGGGCATAGATGGTCTGCAGGATCGGCGCCTGCTTGTAGGAGATCGTGCCGGCGACGATCAGCAGGTCGGATTGGCGCGGCGAGAAGCGCACGGCCTCGGCACCGAAACGGCTCAGGTCGCTGTACGACGAAACGGTGCTCATGAACTCGATGGCGCAGCACGCAGTCCCGAAGGGCAAGGGCCACAGGGAATACTTGCGCCCCCAGTTCACGGCCTGCCGCAGCCGCGTGGTGAGGTAGTTGCTGGGGCTGTCGAGGGTCACTGCCATTCCAGCCCGCCTTTCTTCCATACATAGATGAAGCCGATCACCAGCACCGACACGAAGACGCCCATCTCGCCCAGCGCGAAGGCCGCCTGGCCGTTCGCCAGGAATGTGCGGAACAGGAGTGCCCAGGGGTAGAGAAAAACGGCCTCCAGATCGAAGAGCAGGAAGAGCAGGGCCACCAGGAAGAAACGCACGAAGAAGCGCACCTGTATGCCGCCGCGCACCGGTATGCCGCACTCGTAGATCGTTGCCTTCAGGCGGTTGGGCGTGCGCGGACCCAGCCAGTAGCTCAACCCCAGGAACAGCAGCGAGAGGACGGCCGCCAGCGAGACGACGGTCAACAGGGGCACGAACTGTTCGGCCATGGAATCGGCCTCCTCGGAATTCGCGATCCCGTCGCACGCGCGGCGGCGGGACGTCGAGGCGGAAGAGCAGTTGTTAACGTTTCAACGACTGCCACAGGATTAGACACGGCGACCGGGCTTGTCAACCGTGCTTGCACGCACGCCCGCGGACCACATAATGTTGCTGCGCAGCAGCGCCCGGGGATCCGGCACTTCAGGTAAGGTAGAACGCATGATTGTATTTCTCAACGGAAAGTATTGCGCTGCCGGCGAGGCGCGGGTCTCCCTGTTCGACGGCGGCTATCTCTACGGTGACGGCATGTTCGAGACCATACGGCTGTACGTCGGCCGCCCCTTCGACCTCGCCGGACACCTCGCCAGGATGTCCAGCAACCTCGAGACCCTGGGCTACGCCTACCGTCCGTCGCCGCCGGTGATCGGGGACGTGATCGCGGAACTGGTGCGGCGCAACGGCCTGGAATCCCGCGACGCCCGCTGCCGCCTCACGGTCAGCCGTGGTGGCGGACCCGGCGATCCCCTGCCGCTGAGCGGCCACGGCGCGTTGCCGCCCACGGTCTCGATCTTCCTGCAGCCCCTCGATCCCGTCCTGGCGCTCTGGCAGCGGGACGGCATCTCCGTGCTGTCGATGCGCGCGGGTTTCTCGCGAGGCGATTTCCCCCACCTGAAGACCCTGAACTACCTGACCACGGTGACGGCCCTGCGCCTGGCCCACGCGGCCGGTTGCCAGGAAGCCCTGCTCGTCGATGGGGAGAATCGGGTTCTCGAAGGCGCCACGAGCAATGTTTTCCTCGTCAGAACCGGGTCGCTGTACACGCCGCCGCTGGCGCTGGGGCTCCTCGCCGGCCGGACCCGCGACATGATCCTGGCCCTGGCAGCCGCGGGCGGCATCGCCAGCCACGAGGCCCCCTTGTCCATAGCGGACCTGTGCGAAGCCGACGAGGCTTTCCTCTGCGGTTCGGTCAAGGAGATCGTGCCTATCGTCGCGGTGGACGGTTCCCCCGTGGGTGACGGGATGCCGGGGCCCGTCACGCGGTACCTGCTAAGAGAATACCGCCGAGGAGTCATGGACTCTCTCGGCGGTATCTGAGCGCCGGGGGCCGGTCAATATTCGATGGCGTTGTAATCGATCTTGCCGTCGAGAACGTTGCGGATGCGGCTCTGGGGCAGATCCTCGCCAGACCGCTCGGGCGGCGGCGCGTCGAGTGCGATCTGGTCCTTGATAGAGTCCAGGTCGATGTACTCGTCCGATGCGGCGATGAGATCGGTGCTGGTCATCTCCCGCAGCGCACACAGCTCGATGTGCTTGCCCAGTCTCGATACGCTCTCGACCAGTCTCACGAAGTCCCCGTCGCCTGAACAGATGATCACCGTATCGAGATGGGGCAGCATCTCGTAGATGTCGATGGCCATGTCCAGGTCCAGGTTGCCCTTGAAGAACCGTTGCTGGGTGTCGGCCTCCGTGAAACTCTTCAATTCCTTGGTCACGACCTTGAAACCGTTCAGTTTCAGGAAATTGACGAAGTCGATCTTGCCTTCGGACTGGTTGGAGATCGCGGTGTAGAAGTAGGCGCGGACGAGGCGCCTGTTGCCGGCAAGGGTCCGGCACATCTTGAGGTAATCCAACCTCATGTTCAGGTGTTTCGCGCTGTAGTGGATGTTCTCACCATCTATGAAGATGGCCACCTTGTCATTGGAGTCGGGACGGTACATGAGATCAACCTCTCGACGAGTTCTGTGGGGGTCGGGCGATAATACTTTCAGGCCGGGCAACATCGTCGCCGCGGATGATTGACTGTAGTATAATTCCGACCGCCTGCGAGGGCAAACCGGGAAATGATGTTCCTTGCAAGTCATCGGCTCGAGGAATGCGAACGGCCTCCGGCGACCTGCTGCGCTCCGCCGGGCACTTCCGGACGGAGCGGCGGCTGGATTTCATCAGCACCGCCGACTATCTTGCGCTGTGGTATAGGCACTTATGCGCGCGAAGGGTTTTCCGGCCTGTTGCAGCCGGCGCCGGCAACTCGGACGGGAGAGATCATGAAGCTCGTTGAATGCGTCCCCAATATCAGCGAAGGCCGCGATCGGGCCGTCATCGACGCGGTGACCGCGGTGATCGAGGAAGTCGACGGCGTGGCCCTGCTGGACGTGGATCCCGGCGCGGAGACGAACCGGACCGTCATCACCTTCATCGGGACGCCCGCGGGCGTCGCCGAGGCGGCCTTCCGGGTGGTGGCGAAGGCCGCCCAGCTGATCGACATGTCCCGGCACAGCGGCGCCCACCCCCGGCACGGGGCCACCGACGTCTGCCCCTTCGTGCCCGTGCGGGACGTCACCATGGCGGAATGCGTGGCCCTCGCCCGCGAGGTGGGCGAACGCGTCGGCCGGGAACTCGACATACCCGTCTACCTCTACGAGAGCGCGGCCACCCGCGAGGAGCGCCGCAACCTGGCCCACGTGCGCAAGGGCGAGTACGAGGCCCTCCCCGACAAGCTCGGCACCGCGGAGTGGAAACCGGATTTCGGCCCCAACGTCTGGAACACGCATACGGCGCGCACGGGCGCGACGAACGTTTCCGCCCGCGGCTTCCTGGTGGCCTACAACGTGAACATCAACTCCCGCAACAAGTCGATCGCCTCGCAGATCGCTCTGGACATCAAGGAAGCCGGCCGCGCCCAGCGGGACCGGGACGGCAATACCGTCAAGGGGCCCGACGGCCAGACCGTCCTGGCGCCAGGCCCATACCGCCTGGAGGCCTGCAAGGCCGTGGGCTGGGTCATCCCCGAATACGACCGCGCCCAGGTGTCGATCAACCTGGTCAACACGGCGGTCACGAAGCCGCACCAGGCCTTCGAGGCCTGCCGCGAGGCGGCCCGCGACCGCGACGCCCGCGTCACCGGTTCAGAACTGGTCGGGTTGATCCCCGAGAGCGACATGCTCGCCGCCGGCAAGTACTACCTGCGCCGGGCAGGACAGTCGGCCGGCGTGCCGCGCCGTATGCTCATCGAGACCGCGATCCAGAGCATGGGGCTGCGCGACATCGCGCCCTTCGATCCTGCCGAGAAGATCATCGAATACCGGGCCGGACTCGTGGACGGCCCGCTGGTTTCGCTGACCAACCGGGCGTTCGTCGATGTCCTTTCCACCGACGCCCCCGCCCCCGGCGGCGGCTCGGTGGCGGCCCTCGGCGCCGCCCAGGCCGCAGCCCTGGTGGCCATGGTGGCCAACCTGACCGTCGGCAAGAAGACGTACGCCGAATCCCAGGACCGCGTGAAGGAGATCGCGGAGCGGGCCCAGGCGATCAAGGACGACATGCTCAAGGCCATCGACGACGACACCGACGCCTTCAACGCGGTACTGGACACCTTCCGGCTGCCCAGGACGACCGACGCGCAGGCCCGCACCCGTGATCTGGCCACCGCCGCCACCACCCGCCAGGCGATCTCGGTGCCCCTGTCCGTGCTCGAGGCCATGCCCGAGGTGCTGGAACTGGCCGCCGAGGTGGCCGAGATCGGCAACGCGAACTCCCTGAGCGACGCAGGCGTCGCCGCTCTCTGCGCAGGCAGCGGCGCCGAGGGCGCCTACTACAATGTGCTGATCAACCTGGCCTCGCTGGCGGGGCTGCCGCAGGACGAGGAGCCGGAGTTCGTGGCCGAAGTCCGGCGGCGCGCCGCTGCGGCCCGGCAGCACTGCGTGGACCTGCACGCGAAAGTGCGCGACGGCGTGCGCAACCGGCTGGAAGCGGCGCTGGGCTGAACTCTCTCCGTCTGCAGCCGGCAAGACCGGACGCCGGACTTGCCCATCTCGTACACTGGGGACCACATATAGACGTTGTGGACTCTTGACGCGTTTCCCGGCCAGGCATTAGAGTGTCCCGGTGTTTGCGTGAAATCCCGCTTACAGAAAAGGATACCGCATGAGCGACACCACTGCGCGTAGCGAGGGACAAGGAGCGAAGAGCATCGGGCAGGTCGTCTCGGACGCGTTCAAGGAACTCGGGACGACCCTGGTGGCTTTCGTGCGAGCGCCACGCGCTCTCTGGGGCATCAACATCCCCTACATCATCGAGGGCCTCTGCTACTTCGGGGGACTGACCATCCTGGGCAAGTTCTGCTCCGAGAACGTCGGTCTGAACGACGTGGTGTCGGGGTATGTATACAGCGCCGTCACGGGCGGAATCACGCTCGCCATGCTCATCTTCGGCGGTTTCGCCGACAAGATCGGCGTCCGGGCATCTCTGGCCCTCTCGCTGGGCATGATGTCCATCGGTCGCGCTCTGGTCGCCCTGTCCGATACGCTCGGGCTCGAGAACGGCCTCTGGTCGCCCATGTTCATGACGATGGCCGGCGGCCTGCTCATCATGGTCCTCAACTACGGCCTCTACCAGCCGGCCGCATATGCCGGCGTCAAGCGCTACACCAATCCCCAGACCGCGGCCATGGGCTACGCGGTGGTCTACGCCCTGATGAACCTGGGCGGATTCATCTTCGGCGGCCTCTCGCCCGCGGTGCGCAGCACCGTCGGCGGCCACTTCCCGCCCAATGGCCTGGCCGCCGTCTACTGGGTGCTGGCGGGATTGACACTGTCCGGCTCGCTCATCACCCTGCTGGTGATCACGCGCCGGACCGACCGCGCGGCCGTCGCGCGCGTCAAGCTCGAAACCCGGGGAATCCGGACAGCAGGCGACACCGGGGCTGACGCAGAAGGCGGGGCGAAACCGGCCCCAGCGTCCTACAACAAGATGCCTTTCGTGAGCCTGCTCCTGCTCTCCCTGACGGGCCTGGTCATGTTCGTCGTATCCTTCAGCGGCAGATTCGGGCCCATGGATCCGGCGATAGGACGCGCGCCCACCTGGTTCAGTTTCGGCATCCTGGGCCTGACCGCGCTGCTGGGCGCCGGCGCCACGTGGGAATTCCTACGCCACAATCCGGATCATCCCTTCCGGAACAAGCGCTTCGTCTTCTTCATCTTCATCCTCATCCCGGTGCAGACGCTGTTCGCGCACCAGTGGCTCACCCTGCCCTACTACTGCGACCGGGCCTTCACGGGTTCGCCGGTCAGCGAGTACTTCGAGTTCTTCTCGAACCTCAATCCGCTGCTCATCTTCATCCTGGCGCCGCTGGTGGCGGGCCTGACCGCCCGCGCCAACATCTACAAGATGATGATCATCGGCACCACGGTGATGGCGGCGCCCACCTTCCTGCTTACCCTCGGACCGCGCCTCTACCCCCTGATCGGCTACATCGTGCTGATGTCCATCGGCGAGGCCATGTGGCAGCCCCGCTTCCTGCAGTGGATCGCGGAGATCGCCCCCGAGGGCAAGACCGGCGCCTACATGGGCATCGGACAGCTGCCCTGGTTCCTGACCAAGGTCGTCACCGGGCTCTACTCGGGGCATTTCGTGGCCAACTACTGCCCCCTGCCCGGGACCGGCTTGCCCCAGCGGACGGAAATCATGTGGCTCTTCTACGGGATCATCGCCATGGTCTCGCCCGTGGTGCTGGTGCTGGCCAGGAAGTGGATGCAGAAGGGCATGCAGTCCAAGTCGATCTAGGCGGTTGTCGCATGGGCCCGACTCGAGAGCCTGCCGGCGGGGACCGGCAGGCTCGATTTTTTCAACAAGCCGGCATGAGCGTTACGGGCGGATCAGTCGTCTTTGGCCCTGCGCACCCGCTGTCCGTATCCGTAGTACTTATGGTCGTAGTAATAGGGCAACACCTCGGCGAGGTTGTTCGCCACCACCCCGATGATGTTCGTCCCCACGCCGCGCAGGATCCCCACGCCGCGTTCGCAGACATCCCGCGGCGTGCGGCCGGCGAGCACCATGTAGATGGCGCCGTCGACGACATCCACGAACTGCAGGGGATCGCTCACCGGGACCACGGGCGGACTGTCCAGGATCACGATATCGTAGGCGCTCTTCAGCTTGTCGAAGACCGAGCGCACGCGGGCTCCCTGCAAGAGCTTGCTCGGATTCTCGCCGGCGTGCCCGGCGGGCAGGAAATCGAGATTCGCGAGCAGCGTGTTGCAGGGTCTGATGCCGTCATCGTCGCCCCTGAGCAGTTCCGCCAGGCCGGGACCCCGGCCGGTCTGGAAGATCGTGTGCTGGACGGGGCGCCGCATGTCGCCGTCTATCAGCAGGATCCGCTTCTGCATGTGATGGGCCAGCACTTGCGAGAAATGCAGCGAGAACAGGCTCTTGCCCTCGCCGCGCTCCGAGCTGGTGACCATGATGCACCGCTTGCGCTCCAGGTCGAGTTCCCGATTGATGCGGATCATCACGCGTCGCAGTTCGATGGCCAGCGGCGATTCTATGTCGAAGTCCAGCCCCTTGCGCTTCTTCTTCCTCACGAATTCTCCCGTCCGTTGCGAAGCCCGCGGACCTATTGGAAGCGTGGATAGACCCAGAGCAGCCCCACGGCTGCCAGGATCAGGATGACGATCACGATTATGAACCACAGCAGTACGCGCCTGCGCCGGAGATTGTCGAAGGGACCGTCGTCGACGACCGGCAGGGCGCCGATCACCTTCAGCTTCAGGGTCGACTCTATCTGCTGCACCGACTTGAATGACCGGTCGAGCATCTCGGCCAGCAGGACGAGCCCCACGCCGATGGCCAATGCGAGTGCGATGCCCATCATGGCGAGCTTCTTCTTGTCCGGCTCGATGGGACCGAACGGCATGCGGGGTTCCCGTCGCACCTCGATGCGGTAGCCGATCTCGGACATGCTGGCGGCCAGGCTGAGATTCTCCCGGGTGATGTCCTGTTCGATGTTGTGAAGCATGCTCTGGGCCGATTCGACTTCGCTCTGCAGGCGGCTGAGATTTGCGGCTTGTTCGGGTTGGCGGGTCAAGAAGTTCCGATATTCCTCCACCTGTTCGCTGAATCGCGCGGCGACCCTGTCCAGCACATCGCGGTAGTTGAGGGTGTAGAGGTACATGGTGACCGTGCGTCGTTCGGCCCCGCCGAGTTGGGGGTATTCCTCGGCTATCCGGCGGCTCAGTTGCGAATCCAGGGACAGACGCATGGTCCCCAGCAGGTTCTGAGTATCCCGGCCCTGCCGCGCGGTAAGGGCCGTGACGATCTGGTTGTACTCGAGATCCGCGAGGTCGCGCATGATGGCCAGCACATCGGCTTCCCGGCCCACCAACGGCTCCAGCTGGCCTACCGCCGGCAGGACAGCCCGAGCCGCCTCGCGGCTCTGGGTGATGTCGGTGAACTCCAGTTCCTCGATGCGGTGGCGAAAATCGGAGAGCAGTCCCTCGGCCTGGGCCAGGTTCTGCTCGTTGACCGGATTGCCGACGAGAGAGGTAGAGAGCATCGAGCGCTGGAACGCGGTGAGACGCTCCTGGGCGTTCTCGAGCGCGTCAATGTAGATCTGGCGCTGCTCGTTCAGGAAGTCCCGCGTAGTGGTAGTGACTTCGAGGCGCCCGGCCTGCTCCTCCTCCAGAAAACGGTCGAGGATCTCGCGCGCCAGCCTGAAGGCCAGCTCCGGCCTTTCGTGGCGCACGCCGATGGTGAAGATCTGGGATTCCTGGTTTCCGACCCGGATGCTCTTCTCGAGGGTGGAGACCATCCGGTCCATCAACACGCCCTCGACGGGCTTTCCGGCATTCGTGACCTGGCCCGCCTCCACGAGGCCGGGCAACATGTCCAGGACCGTGAGATCGAGCTCGGTCACGACGCGCTGCAGGAAGATCGGGCTGGTGACGATAGTGCGGATCAGGGTCATGGTCTCGCGATCGGCGTCGCGCGAACTCCGGTATCGCGGCATGCCCTCGGTGAGCGTCCGCGCCGCGGTCGCTTCCTGGATCACACGCACTTGCCCGGCGGAGAAATAGATGGGTCGCATGGTCTTGATGGCCACGTAGGCCATCCCCAGACAAAGCACGAAAGGGATTAGAAAGAGCCACTTGCGGCGCATGAACGTGCGCAGCAGGTCGGCGGGGTTGAAACCTGCACCCTGCTGCTGCTCGTCGTCGTCGTACTGATCCATGATCATCATCAAGCCTCGATCTTGCTGGTGGCCTCGCCGCTGGGGCGGAGGGATCGCGAAAGCCAGCCCAAGTTAGCGCAACTCGTCCCCCAGTTCAATCTCGCATCAAGCCGCTGTGTTAACCCGCGGAGACGTGCAGCTCGAAGGCGACACCGCACAGCGACGGAGCAATGGGCAAGGAACTTCGATGTCCTCACAGCCACGGGATCCCGGCGATGTGAGCCGGAAGCTGATGCTGGGACTCTGCGCTCTCCTGACGCAGATTTCCTGCACGGCCGGCCCCGGCCGCACAACCGATCCGGCGGGCGGCGAACCGCCCCCGATCACCGTCGCCGGAACCTATCCGGTCGAGCTGGCGACTTTCATGGACGTCGGCACCGGCACGTTCACCTGGCGCTGGAGCCCACCGGACTCGCGATCGTCGCAGCCTGCCACCCTGATCACGGACGGCCGGCACTGGTCGTGGCGGCTCGTTGCCGACGCCGTGGACGCGGGACTGCCTGAGCGCATATGTCTGGCGCCTGATGAACCGGATATCTGGCACAGCTTCGAGACCCGCACCGATACACTCGCACCCGGCGCCTGGTTTCCACTGCTGCGCCTGACCGTGCGCTCGCCATATTACCACGATCTTCTCGCCCTGCTCCAGGAGCTGATCGCACCGCGCTTCGACCAGCGGGTATGTCACTGGTACAGGCGACCGGTCCCCGTCGGCGCGGATCCGGCCGTGAGCGGCAGCGTCGACCTCGCCGCCTGCTTCCATGACGCCGTGGCCATCTGGAACGCCGGCGCCGAGACGGCGCTTTTCGCTTGGATACCGGACACGGCCCTTGGCACGAGGCTGCTGCACCTGCCTGGTCAGAATCTGCGACCGCCGATGAGCGCGTCCCTGGTCCAGCGCGATGAACAGGGTCGGGCGCTGCGCCTCCAGATCCGGGTCGGCGACACCTATGACGACCCCGTCGACGAACTCTATGCGCGGCGCGGCTTCGTCCACGAACTCGCTCATGCCCTTTTGTTGTGGGGGCACAGCCTCGACCGGGAGCATATCCTCTGGCGTTGCGGGCCCATCGTGGACCGGCCTTCCGACGACGAACGGCGGGCTGTCAGGCTCTTGCAGGTCCTGCCCGACGGGATGGATATCAGCGGCTACGGGCGGTCAACGGAACTCGATTCCCCAGGGCAAGAGCGCTAGGGGACGCCCATCACAGAGTTCGACCTGACGCAGCAGACCCGCACCGGCCATGGTCCGCAACCCTGGCGCGAGGGACGCTGAGGCGCCGCTCTCGTGGAGCGAGCGAATGAGCAATCGTTCCAGCAGCCCGGGTCGACGCTCGCTTGTCACCAGCAACAGGGGCGAGTCCAGCGCCACGTCCAGCATGCGGCGCACCGCGTCCAAGGCCCGGTCGAGTCCGCCTAGATCGTCCACCAGGCCCGCCGCCAGCGCCTGCCGTCCCGTCCAGACGCGTCCCTGCGCGACCTCGTGCACCTGATCGCCGGACATGCCCCGGCCCTGTGCCACGCGGTCCAGGAAACGCCCGTAGAAGGCATCAAGATGCGCCTGCAGCAGGCTCCGCTGGGCAGAGGTGAAAGTTTCTTGGTCGCCGAAGATCAGGGCATTCTCACCGCGATGAACATACTCGCGCTGGACGCCGATCTTCTCGAAGAAGCCGTGCCGATCGATCTTGCCCGCAAAAACACCGATCGAGCCGGTCAGGGTGCCAGGCTCGGCGAAGATGGAATCCGCACCGCAGGACACGTAATAACCACCCGAAGCAGCGTAACCCGACATCGAAGCCACGACCGGCTTGTACGCCCTCGCCGCGACGACCTCGTGCCAGATCACGTCGCTGGCGCTGGCGGAACCGCCAGGGCTGTCCACGCGCAGCACGATCGCATCGACACGATCGTCGCGCGCCGCTTCCCGGAGCCGTTCCGCCACGGTTTCGCTGCCCGCGGCCGGCCCCTGCCAGCCGTCTCTGGAATCGCCGTCGACAATGGTGCCCGCGACGTGCACGAGGGCGACACGCGGCCCCTTGCGGCCGCCGCCCCCCGCGTACACATAATCGGCCAAATCCGAGGTGCGCGTATCCCGGAACATGCTCTCCCTGAAATCCTGGAAGTAGAGGAGCGTGTCCGCCAGGCCTGCGGCTACCGCTCCGGCGCCGTCCCACAAGCCCTTGTCCACCGCCGCCGCCGCTGCTTCGAGAGACAGGCCGCGTCCGGACCGGATCATGTCCAGGAAACGCCGGAAGTGGTCGTCGACGATCGCCTCGATCATCTCCCGGTGCGCCGCCGAAGCCGAAGAGCGCGTCAACATCTCGGGCGCCGATTTGTAGCGCCCCACGTGCACGAAATCCGCCTCCATGCCCAGCTTGCCCAGGGTGCCGGCCAGGAAGATCATCTCGGCGCTCGCGCCGGTGATCATCAGCACGCCTTCCGGCGGCAGGGCCACCGTGCCGGCAGCCAACGCCAGGGCGTATTCGCGCGGTCCTCCCACGGTGAGCCAGGCCGCGACAGGCTTGCCGCTGGCGGCGAAACGCTCCACCGAAGCCCGCAACTCCTCCAGCTTGGCCCAGTCCATGGGCGCAGCCTCGATCTGCAGGATCAGCCCGGTGATGCCATCGTCCCGCGCGGCCCGGCGCAAGGCCGCGGTCATCTCGCTCATGACCGGACGATAGCCCGACGAGATCAGCCCCACCGTGCTCTGGTCCCGCTTCTCGGCATAGGCTCCCTCGATCTTCCAGTGCAGGACGCCATGGGTGGGCCCGCCGACATCGCCTTCCAGCTGCCTCACCAGGAGCCAGCCCGCGAGCAGCGCGCCGGCCGCCAGCATCGAGACGATCAGGATGACGATCCAGAACTTCTTCATGACCTCTCCTCCATGATTACCGGCGCTGCGGCGTCCCGCATCTCGAGGCAGCGGGCGACGAATCCGGCCAGGGCACGAGCCGCCCGGTCGATCTTGCGGAAGACCGGTATGCCGGCCGCTTCGATCATGGTAGCCATGGGATCGTACATTCCACCCGAATCCACGACGACCACGGCGGGCTTGTCCGACCGCGTCAGGATGCGGATGAATTCCCGCGGCTGGGAAGCCGGCCCTTCGAGGTTTTCGCCGTGGGCCCCGGCGGGATCGGCGGGAAGATTGTCGAGAGCCGGCGTGACCGGCACCGAGGAGATGATGGCACAGTCGATGGCGGCGCAGGACACGATCGCCTCCATCGCGAGGACGTAGGACGCGGTATCGGCCATGGGTGTGGCATCGACGGGATTGTCGCGGTGGGCGAACGCCGGCAGGGCCTCGTCCAGAACCGCTTTCACCTGGGGCGTGAAGGGCCGGAGCGTGAAACCGTCCACGATGTCCATCACCACCGAGCATTCGAATCCTGCGTTGCTCATGACGCCGAGGCGATTGCCACGCGCGCGCCGGGACATGAGCATGGTGAAGGTCTTTACGAGATCCTCGAAGTCCTCCAGGGTCTCGGCCACCAGCACCCCCGCCTCCTCCAGGCAGGCGCGGGTGACGTCGTAGTCGCCGGCCAGGGAGGCCGTGTGACTGGCCGCCGCCTGCGCGCCCAGCGGGGTCTTGCCCGCCTTGAACACGATGACCTGCTTCCCTTTAGCGGCTGCTTCGCGCGCGAACGCCGCGAACCTGGCGCCATCGCCCGGCTGGAATCCCTCCACGTAACAGCCGATCACGTCGACCGCATCCACCCGGAGGAAGTGGGCGAGGAAATCCGCAACCGTCAGATCCATCTGGTTGCCGAAGCTGATGCTGGCCCGGGGGTTGATAACACCGTCGTAATTGCTGGCAAATGCCACGAGATAGGCGCCCGACTGGCTGACCAGAGCCAGATTGCCTCCGGCTGCGGCGTCGGCGAAGGGCAGCTTGTAGGGCGGCAGGAAGAAGGTGTTGTACTCGTCGCGGCTGACGATACCCAGACAGTTGCCGCCCACCATGACCGGCCCGCCGTCCCCACGGGCGTGCCCCGCGGCAAGGCTCGCCTCGATGTCGCGGGCGAGCTCCGGATTGCCTGACTCGGCGAATCCGCCCGGGATCAGGATCACGGTCGAGGCGGCGTCCCGCTCCACCAGCTCGGCGATCGCGTCCCGCGCGCCCGCGGCAGGGATACAGACCACCGCCAGATCCACCCTGGCGGGCAGTTCGGAAATGCTCCGCACGCACGCGACGCCGTCGATGCTCTCGCGCTCGGGATGCACGACATGGAGCTTCTCCGCGGCCACGCCCCGCGAGTGCTGCAGATTGCGCATGATGATGCGGCCGGGGTTCGCGCTGCGCGCGCTCACGCCCAGAACGGCGGCGCTGCGCGGGTGCAACAGCTTTTCGATCAGGACCAGGGGGCGGTCCGGCTTCGGCCATTTCCGCCTGGACACCAGCCCGACGCCGTCTATGGCGACGAGCTCGCCATCCCGGGCCACAGCCGGGTTTATCTCGAGCTCCTCGATGGTGAACTCACCATCCTCACCGGGACCGTAGGCCGCGGCGAGTTCCGCGAGATCCATCACCCGGTCCGCGAGGATGTCCGCGGACAGCGGCGGTTCCGGATACAGACGGGACGGTCGGCACAGCAGGGAGAGGAGAGGATGATGCTCCAGTACCACGCTCACCCGTTGCCTGGTCAGACCTGGGACCGGCAGGATCAGCCGGCTACGCCCTCCGGTTCCCTCGCCGTACCACTCGGTCAGAACGCCGCCCAGGCCGATGACGACGACCGGGCCGAACGCCGCGTCCTGCTTCACGCTCAACAAGAGTTCCTGGCCGGCCACGTTCGCGCCGTGGGGCACGAATTCGGTGGCCACGATCCCTTCGACCGACCCGGGAGCGGCGAATTCGAGGCGCCGCAGCATTTCGTCCGCGGCGGTGGACAGATCACCCTCGCTCGGCTCCACCAGGATCCGGACCCCGCCCAGGTCGCTCTTGTGCAGGATGTCGCGCCCCAGGACCTTCAGCACCAGCTTGCCCCGCCCGCCGGCGAGACGGAGCGCCCGTGAAAGCCAATGCTCGCGGCATGCCGCATCCGCGTCAGCAGGCAGGACTTCGTACCCGCAGGTCGTCATCCCGACGGCAGCCAGCAAACCGTAGACCTCACTCTCGCTCAGCCTGCAGCCGCCATCCGTTCCCCCGCCTGGCCCATGACCAGACGGCAGGATCGCTGCCAGAAAGGAATCGATGAGCTCGTGTCGTTCGGTCGGCAACGTCCCTCCTCCACAAGGGTTGTCGCTCTCGGCTCTTGTCCGGCGAAGGAGCGGCAGGAGGCGAGGCGCGAGCTTCAGAATCCCAAACCTGCAGAGATCGTGAGGAAATCCGTGTCACCAAGATGGTGCCACAGGCCCTTGATCTCAAGGAGAGCGAACTTGGTGCCGGTGCCGATCACGATGGTGAACTCCGTATCCGGGTCCAGATCCACGCCGCCGACCTCGGCGCTGGGGAAGGTGTAGCCAAGACCGCCGAAGACCGCCGGCCCGGCCGGAATGGTCAAGCTGCCGGTGGCCAGTACTTCCAGGAAGGAGAAGCTGTCGTCGCCGGAGCCGGGCAAGCGGTTGTAGATCACGGTGGGACCCGCGGAAAAGGTCAAGGGCACGACCGGGAAGTGCATGGAGACGCCCCCGTGATAGCCCACATCCGCTCCGTCATTGAGGTCGCCCACGGGGAGCGTGAAACCAGCGAGCAGCTGGGTGCCGGCCAGCGCGGGCACCGCGCAGGCTAGGACAGCGAGCAGAATGGCCATACGTAAGGGGAGCAGCTTGGGGATAAACATGCGAGTCTCCTTTCTCGGCAGCGTTCGCGCTGGTTGATCCGTCACGAGCGGCATAGAGTCTACTACAACGGTGTACGGCGGCAGACGAAAAAAAGGGGCGCCGGCTAGATTTGCCAGCGCCCCCGAGAATCCGGCGGCGTCCTACTCTCCCACACAGTTACCCGTGCAGTACCATCGGCGCAGCGGCGTTTCACTTCTGTGTTCGGAATGGGAACAGGTGGTTCCACCGCGCTATAGCCACCGAAAGACGGTGTCGTTAATGACCGAATATAGAGGGCATCAGAAGACACATCTTCACATGCAATCGCCGCGACTTTCCCCACGGGGGGAAAGAAGATGATTAAGCCTCACGGCTTATTAGTACTGCTCGGCTGAACACATCGCTGTGCTTACACCTGCAGCCTATCAACCTCGTGGTCTACAAGGAGCCTTCAGAGACTAAGTCTGGGAGATCTCATCTTGGGATGGGCTTCACGCTTATATGCTTTCAGCGTTTATCCCTTCCGTGCATAGCTACCCTGCGATGCCGCTGGCGCGACAACAGGTACACTAGGGGCACGTCCATTCCGGTCCTCTCGTACTAGGAACAGCTTCCCTCAAATCTCCTACGCCCACAGCAGATAGGGACCGAACTATCTCACGACGTTCTAAACCCAGCTCGCGTACCACTTTAATCGGCGAACAGCCGAACCCTTGGGACCTTCTTCAGCCCCAGGATGTGATGAGCCGACATCGAGGTGCCAAACCTCCCCGTCGATGTGGACTCTTGGGGGAGATTAGCCTGTTATCCCCGGCGTACCTTTTATCCGTTGAGCAACGGCCCTTCCATACGGGACCGCCGGATCACTAAGACCAACTTTCGTTCCTGCTCGACTTGTAGGTCTCGCAGTCAAGCTCCCTTATGCCTTTACACTCTACGCGTGATTGCCAAACACGCTGAGGGAACCTTTGTGCGCCTCCGTTACTCTTTAGGAGGCGACCGCCCCAGTCAAACTACCCACCACGCACTGTTCCCTACCCGGATCACGGAATAGGGTTAGACACCAAATAGCATCAGGGTGGTATTTCAAGGTTGGCTCCACGGACACTAGCGTGCCCGCTTCATAGCCTCCCACCTATCCTACACAAACACTACCTAATGCCAATGCGAAGCTGTAGTAAAGGTGCACGGGGTCTTTCCTTCTAGCTGCGGGTAGGGCATTTTCACCGCCAATTCAATTTCGCCGAGTACCTTGTGGAGACAGCGCCCAAGTCGTTACACCATTCGTGCAGGTCGGAACTTACCCGACAAGGAATTTCGCTACCTTAGGACCGTTATAGTTACGGCCGCCGTTTACCGAGGCTTCGGTTCAGAGCTTCGCCCGAAGGCTAACCCCTCCCCTTAACAGATCGGCACCGGGCAGGTGTCAGTCCCTATACGTCGTCTTGCGACTTAGCAGAGACCTGTGTTTTTAGTAAACAGTCGCTCAGGCCTTTTCACTGCGGCCACTTTTGGCTTCACCGGCAAGCGGCTTCACCTACTCATGGCGCCCCTTCTCCCGAAGTTACGGGGCCATTTTGCCGAGTTCCTTCACAAGGGTTCTCTCGAGCACCTTAGGATTCTCTCCTCACCTACCTGTGTCGGTTTGCGGTACGGTTACTATTGACTTAGCCCTAGAGAATTTTCTTGGTAGAATTATCACCTAAATTGGTCCGGCCTTAACCAAACCTTTTGCCGACTTTCAGGCTTTATAATCCCGGATTTGCCTAGGATCACCCTAATTGCCAGCAGCGAACATAACCGAATTTCGCTTAGACTCAAATTCTACGTCCTCCCTTCGGAAATCAATAGTAGTGCAGGAATATTAACCTGCTTGGCCATCGACTACGCTTTTCAGCCTCGCCTTAGG
>JAHIYU010000076.1 GCA_018814885.1 bacterium
CGGCCATGGCCGCCTTGCTCGGGTAGTCGTAGTCGACACCGTCGCCGGTCCAGCTCCCGTCCAGCGGGGTCTCCTGGTAGATGCCGGCGTCCTCGGCGAGGTTCGACAGGGGGTTCTGGAACATGTCCAGGTCGTTCAGGGTGCCGCCGACCTTGGCCGGGCCCTGGACGCCGGCTGTCAGCTCGGCCGCCTTGCCGGCGTCGGGGGTGGCGCCGGGATCGGTCGGATCGTCGCTGCAGCCCGTCAGGCCCATCGCGAACAGGGCCAGAACCGCCAGGCAGCAGCGGCAGGTGTGGGTCTTCGGCATGGTCTTCATGGTCATATCCCTCCAGTTGATCGCTCATCGGTCATGGCTCGGTCTGCTCATCAGCAAGAGGTGTGCCTGCGGCCGCCGGTCGGGAATGGGCGCATACGGCGCGTATCGTGATGTTTTCCGGGAAAGCGGCAAGGTCCGGGTGTGGCCGATCGCGGCAGCAGGTGTGAGGAATCACCGCGCCTCGATGCCTGCGGACGACCTCGCGGATATGGACGACGCTAGTGATCACGCCGCCGTAGAAGCCGGCCCGCTCCTGCGCGGCGCGCGGGTGCCTGCCGTGAAATTATCAATTCATAATCCTGTTTTTCCATGTAAACTGCCGAGGTGCCACGATGATGCATCTCGAAAACCTGGGGGGGAGTGGGAATGCGGACATTATTGCCTTTTCTTCTCGTATCGACATTGCTGGCCGGCGCACCTTTCGCCCAGACCTACATCTCGGGACCGGTAACGACCGACACGATCTGGAATGCAGCGGGCAGCCCGTACGTCATCCAGGCCGACGTGGACGTGATCGACGGCAGCACGTTGACCATCCAGGCCGGCGTCACGGTCGCGTTCGACGGCGATTTCATGTTGAGCACGGCTTGGAACGCCGCGATCGTCGCGGCCGGTGCGCCCGGCGACAGGGTGCTCTTCACCTCGAACGCCGGTGTGCCGCAGACAAACGACTGGAAGTGGGTGGTAGTGAGCGGCCCCAATCCCTCGTCCCTCGCGCACTGCACCTTCGAATACGCAGAGCAGGGCTTTCGGGCCGGCAATGCGGAACCGACGATCTCCCATTGCGTGATACGCCACTGTTCGACGGGCATCTACTGCGCCAACGCGTCGCCGACGATCGAGCACAGCGAGGTCACCGCCTGCGGGACGGCCATCTGGATCCACGGGAACGCCAGCGATCCGGTCATCAACACCAACAACATCCACGACAACTCGAGCTGGTCGGTGTATGTGACGGGCTTTCCGGAGCCCGCGGTGACGATCGACGCCCAGAACAACTGGTGGGGCACCACGGACGGGGCCGAGATCGCACTGGATATCAAGGACAGCAACGATGACCCGGATCTCTACGCGACCATCGACTTCGACCCGTGGCTGGGCGCGATGTCCACGGTAGAGATGAGCTGGGGCGGGGTGAAGGCGCTCTACGAGCGCTAGTTCAGGCCGCTCGTCTTTCTCACCAGGGCCGATGTTCATATGCCGGGCCTTCCTTGGCGCGGCAGCGGAGATGCCGGTCTGATGGCTCGTTCTCGTCCGGATACCCGGGATGCCGAATGCCCGCCCGCGTTGACATCTTCCCGCACAGCGGGTAGGATACCGCTGATAACACAAATTCATTGTCATCATGGCATTTCATGTTAAGGAGGGAGAACATGTTGCGCACGGTGTGCCGGGGATGTGTTGCGCTATTATGCGGGTTGTTTCTTTTCGATTCGTCAATAGCACAAGCGGGATGGTTGGAGGACGGCAGTCCCGTCTGCCGGGCGCGGGGAACGCAGGGCGCTCCGCAGCTCATCTCCGATGGGGCCGGCGGCGTCATCATGGTCTGGGAGGATCAGCGCGGTCATTTCGGGTACAGCGACGTCTTCGCCCAGCGCTTCGACGTCCAGGGCCACGCGCTCTGGACGCCTGACGGTATACCGGTCTACACGGGCGAGTACGACCAGAGTGAACCGCAAATCGTCACGGACGGCCTCGGTGGAGCGATCATCGTCTGGTTCTACCAGCACCCCGTGTTGGATCCGTTTCTCCACGCCCAGAGGATCGATGCGAACGGCACCCTGCTCTGGGGTTCGTCGGGGATCACCGTCAGTCTGGATTACGCCACCGGCGATGATCTGCAACTCATCGCCGACGGCGCCGGCGGCGCCGTCATGACCTGGGTGGACAAGCGCAACGGCGCCGGCAACTACGACATCTACGCGCAGAGGATCGCGGCGGACGGCACCGTCTCCTGGGCGCCCGAAGGCGTCGCCGTCTGTACTGCAGCCGATAATCAATACGATCCCGTCTTGACCACCGACGGGGCCGGCGGTGCGATCATCGCCTGGGAGGATCGCCGGAACGCTGATTCACGGATCTACGCCCAGAGGGTGGGGTCGGACGGCACGGTCCAGTGGACGACGAACGGGTCGAGTATGAGCAGCGGGCTCGCGTCCTCCTACGAGCCCCAGATCGTTTCCGACGGCGAGGGGGGCGCGGTGATGGTGTTTACGGGCGACAACAACGGGGACCTCGACATCTTCGGACAGAGAGTCGCCAGTAACGGAGGCGTTCTCTGGGAAATCGAGAATCCCGTCTGCGTCGCGACCGATGACCAGACCATCCCCCGCCTGGTGACCAACGGCGCCGGCTGCTACATCGTCGTCTGGTCCGACGACCGCGTGGGGGACAACGACATATACGCTGGGCGAGTCGATCCCGCCTGGGGGGATCCCGGCTGGAGCATCCAGGGCACGCCCATTTGCACCGCGGCCGGCTCGCAGTTCGACCATCGAATCGTACCCGACGGCTCGGGCGGGGCCTTCATCACCTGGACCGACTATCGCGACATGGACGTCAAGATCTACGCCCAGAGGATCGACGCCTACGGCATGATCCAATGGGCGAGCGACGGACTCATCGTCAGTTCCGCGCCCTTGTACACGATGTACGCACGGCTCGTCGCCGATAGCCCTGGTAGCGTAGCCATGGTCTGGTACGACTACCGCGGCTACAGCATCGATCTCTGGGCGCAGAGGCTGGATACGAACGGCGACTGGGGCCACCCGGCGCCACTGATCCGCTCGGTCCGCGACGTCCCGGGCGACCAGGGCGGCGTGGTGAACTTGGCCTGGGACGCCAGCGACTACGACCCCATGCCGGCCCGGATCACGACCTACTCGATCTGGCGGGCGTTGAGCGCCGACGAGGCGGTCGCCAAGGCGAGCGACGGCGCCGTCGTCGATCCCGTCGTCGGCCTGCCGAAGCTGCGGGTCGACACGTACGCGGGCAAATCGTACTACTGGTCCCTCGTCGACACGCATGACGCCTACCACCTCGAAACGTATTCGCAGGTCGTGCCCACGGCCTTCGATTCGACGGCGACCTGCGGCGAGGCGCAGTACTTCCAGGTCATCGCCCACACGAGCGATCCGCAGGTGTTCTGGATCTCTGCTCCGGACAGCGGCTGGTCGGTGGACGACCTCGCTCCGGAGCAGCCCGGGGGCCTGAAAGGGGACGCCGCGTACGCGCCCGCCGGCATGACCCTCGCCTGGGAGCGCAACGCCGAGAGCGATCTGGCGCATTACGCGGTCTACCGCGGTCTCTCGCCCACGTTCACGCCGGGACCGGGCAACCTGGTCGCTGCGCCTGCCGACACCACGGCCTTCGATCAGGAGTGGACGCTCGCGGCCGGTTACCATTACAAGGTCTCGGCCCTGGACATACACGGCAATGAGAGTTCTCACGCCCTGCTCAGACCAGAGGACGTCACCGGCGGTGACACGCCGGTCATGCCGGCCAGCTACCTGCGCCGGAACGCCCCCAATCCCTTCAATCCCGGCACGAAGATCGTCTACGGTCTGATGGAGCCGGCCAGGGCGACGCTGCGGATCTTCGACGCCTCCGGTCGCCTGGTGCGGGTGCTGGTGGACGAGCAGCGGACGGCCGGTCCGCATGAGGCGTTCTGGGACGGCAACGACGGAGCCGGCCGGCCGGTCGCGTCGGGAGTCTACTTCTACCGGCTCGACGCCGGGGCGTTCGGCCGGACCGAGAGGATGACGCTCGTGCGCTGACGGCGTAGAGAGCGGGGGAGGAGTTCCGTGAAGCACCGGAAATCGTGCGTCCTGTCGCTCGCCCTGTATGCGGCGGCCGGCCTCGCCATGGCCGGCGATCAGGCGCCGGAAGCCGATCAGGACGCGGCGCTGGCCGTCTCCGCCCGTACGTTCGTCGAACGCTTCCTGGCGGGCGACGACTCCGCATGCCGCGCTATGCTGTCGATCGACATGCTGTCGGCCCTTCCCGTCGCCGCGGCCGGCCGGGTCCGCCAGGGCCTGCAGGCCGGCAACGGTTCCGTGCGGGAGGTCCGGGACGCCTGGCCGGAGGATGTCGTCGAGACCTACCGGCGCTTCCGCGTACCGGTGGTGTTCGAGCGCGGGACTGTCGACATGCGCGTCGTCTTCGACGGCGAGGGGAAGGTTGCCGGCTTTTTCCACCTGCCGCACGTCCCGTCGCCGCAGGAGCGGGCGGATGATCCCTCGCTGTGCAGCGACCCGAGTCCCGCCGTGCGGGGGCACTGGGAGGGGAGCATCGAGATTCCCGGTGCACCGCTGGCCGTCAGGATCGACCTGCTTCGCAAGGACGGCTACTGGGTCGGCACCATCGACATCCCGGCGCAGGGTGTGGAGGGCTTGCCTCTGGCCGGGATCGCTGTGATCGAGCCGGACATCGCCTTCACCATCGCCGACATCCCCGGCGATCCGATCTTCCGCGGCACGCTCACGGACGGTGAGATCGCGGGCACCTTCACCCAGGCCGCCTTCTCCGCGTCGTTCCGTCTCGGACGGGAGGTGGCGGCGCGGCCCGCGCGCTCCCAGGAGCCGCAGCCGCCGTTTCCGTACGAGGAGATCGAGGTCGCCTATGACAACGGGCCTGTCGCGCTGGCGGGAACGCTGACCGTTCCCCAGGGCGACGGGCCGTTTGCGGCGGCGCTGCTGATCTCCGGCAGCGGCGCGCAGGACCGCGATGAGACGGTCTACGGCCACAGGCCCTTTCGCGTGCTGGCCGATCACCTCGCCCGCGCGGGCATCGCCGTCCTGCGCGTGGACGACCGGGGGGTCGGCGCGTCGACGGGTGATCCCGGCGCGGCCACCACCGAGGATTTCGCCGAGGACGCCCTCGCCGGCGTGGCTTTCCTGGCGCAGCGTCCCGAGATCGACCCCGGACGGATCGGCCTGATCGGCCACAGCGAGGGGGGCATCATCGCGCCCCTGGCCGCCGTCCGGTCCGCCGACGTGGCTTTCATCGTCCTGCTGGCCGGCACCGGTGTCACGGGCGCCGAGGTCCTCGTGCGCCAGGTGGAATTGATCGGCCGGGCCGAGGGGCAGCCCGTCGACCAGGTCGACCAAGCGGTCGAGGCGCAGCGCGAGCTGGTCCGGCTCGTCCTCTCGGGCTCCGACGCGGAAGAGATCCGCGCCAGGCTGAGGACGCTCGTCAGATCGCAGATCGGCCCCGATGAGGACGAGGAGGCGGTGGAACAGGCCGTCGCCATGCAGGCGCTGAACGTCTCGAATCCGTGGTTCCGTTTCTTCCTGTCGCACGATCCCCGGCCGGTGCTGCGGCAGGTACGCGTGCCGGTGCTGGCGCTGTGCGGCGAGAGGGACCTCCAGGTGGAGGCGGGCCAGAACCTCCCCGAGATCTACAGGGCGCTCGCGCGGGGCGGCAATGCCGACTTCACGGTCGAGGAGATGCCGGGTCTGAACCATCTGTTCCAGGCGGCAGGGACCGGCAGCCCGACCGAGTATTACGACATCGGGGAGACGATCAATCCGGCCGCGCTCGAGGCGGTGTCCGGGTGGATCCGGGAGCGGTTCGTCGGGGCGGTGACGGGAGAGGAATATTGAAATCCGTCAGCGCGATTCCAACAGAATAAGAAACTCATCCGGCGAGCACATGCCTTCCGGGACGTCCTCGGTTCACCGCGGGCCGACTGACGCGAGCCCCCAGACATCTTCCAGCCCGGGACCGTGAGCCGACTGAACCGCCGCCGCTGCCGCTGCTGCTGGCGAGGGAAGAGTCGACGCGGTTGTTTTCCCGCCCCGCGAATAAATCTGTCCATTTGTTGAAAAGGCCCGCCACCGGTTGTTCACACCATGTCGGACATTGTCACGAACCAGAAACCGGGAGGCGCCATGAAAGATCTGACAGTGACGAAGGTATTGATACTGCTCGCCTTGCTCGCCGGCGGGATCGTCCTGGGCACCGGCTGTTCCGAGGAGATCGCCGCTCCGGGACAACACCAAAGCCCCGACGGCCCGCAAGCCGACGGGGGTGGCAAGTCGCCGGTGGCCATCGGCGTCCCCGATCGGGTTCACCTGATCCGCCGTCCCTTCAATCCCATCGACTTCGGCGACGGCACCAGAGCCACCAGCACGGTCTCGAATTCGGGCATCGCCACCGAACTGATCGACATCTCCAGCGGTGCGCTGCTGGCCGAGCTGATCTGGACGTACGCCGATCAGAGCCTGTTCATAGACGTTCCCGGGGTGACCTCCCTCTCCGCGGACGGCGCCGATTCGGCGACTCCCTTCGGTTGCAACGTGGGCTTGTACTACGTCTATGTCAATGCGACGGCCGCCATGGACGACGGCTTGGTCCTGCCCGGGGGAGACAAGGACAACCCCGGCTGCGACGGGATCCCCGACATCCTGGAGACCGATTGCATGCTGGCTTGCTGCGAGATCCACGACCAGTGCTATGCCGACAACAACTGCACCGCCCGGAGCTGGCTGCCCGGTCACGGCCAGGGCGCGGCCTGCACGCAGTGCAACATCGACGTCGTGATCTGCATGATCAAATGCCTGCCGTGGTGGGTGCCGGACTGGATCTTCGAGCACCTCATCGAGCCTCTCCTGATCGAGACGCACTGATCCTGCCGGAATCGGAACGGGGGAGGCCGAGCGTCCGCTCGGCTTCCCCCGCCGAACCATCCGGCATGCGGAATATCACCTTGCTGATGCGTCAGTCTCCCAGGGCACTCCCAGATTCCATTCCCGCAGCTTATTCGCGAACTCCTCCCGCTCGCGATGCGTCTTCAACCCGTTCTTCCCGGGCTCCAACCACCCGGATTCCCGCGCGATCGTGTTCGCCCGCGCCACATCCCCGGCCCCCACCGCCGCCAGGATCTCCGACTCGATCCGCGACAGCCCCGTCGCGTTGAACCGGTAGTCCAGGAACGCCTCCCAGGTCGACGGCACCCACTTCGCCACGATCTGCTCGCCGATCACGGCGGCGTATTCGCGGATCTCCTGCTGGGCGTGGCTGTCCAGGCGCAGGGCCAGGAAGTGCAGCAGGTTGTGCAGGTCGATCTTCCAGTAGGCCTCGGTATAGGTGCACAGCGGCAGATCCTTGCGGGCCTGTTCGCGGGCGACGCCCTGCTCGATCCTGTGCTCGTAGATCCGGCGCGTGAGTTCGTGGACCTCGCGTTCCTGGTCGCTGAACTGCGCACCCTCGGCCTCGTCGAAGCAGCCCGCGCTGCCCTGCTTGTTGTCCCCGGCCTGCCGGCGCCACAGGGCGGGGGCGGTGCGCTGGCCCGAATTGGTGACGATCGAATAGCGTGAACTCGCCTCGTTCACCGAGGCCGTCCTGTGCCGTATCCACTGCCGCCAGGCATCCATGGGCACACGGACGTGCAGCTTCAGCTCGCACATCTCGAACGGCGTCGTATGCCTGTGCCGCAGCAGGTAGCGGATCAGCCCGCGGTCCTCGCTCACCTTCTTCGTGCCCGCCCCGTACGACACGCGCGCGGCCTGCACCACCGACTGGTCGTTGCCCATGTAGTCGATCACGCGTACGAAACCGTCGTCCAGCACGGGGATGGCCCGGCCCAGGATCTCATCGAGGGCGGGGGAGAAGGCGCGTGCGATCTTCCGGGCTTCCGGCTGCATGTTACTCCCGATCGGTGAAGGCGGTCCTGATCGCGTCGGAGACCAGCGCATCGTCCGCGTGCTGCGGCAGCGTGACCCTCAGGCCGGGCTCGTGCGCCATGGCCCGCCGCGCCGCGAATTCGGCGCCGGCGTTGCGGGCCCAGGCGCGCCGGGCGATGCCGTTGTTGACGTCCCAGGCGAGCATCATGTTCAGCCGCCGCGTGGCGTCGTCGCTGCCGTCGAGCACCAGGCCGAAACCGCCGTTGATCACCTCGCCCCAGCCCACGCCGCCGCCGTTGTGGATGCTCACCCAGGTGGCGCCGCGGAAGCCGTCGCCGATCACGTTCTGGATGGCCATGTCGGCGCAGAACATCGAGCCGTCGGCGATGTTGGCCGTCTCGCGGAAGGGGGAGTCGGTGCCCGAGACGTCGTGGTGGTCGCGGCCCAGGACCACCGGCGCGGTGATGTCACCGGCGGCGATGGCCTCGTTGAAGGCCTGGGCGATGCGCCGGCGGCCCTGCTCGTCGCTGTAGAGGATCCTGGCCTGGCTGCCCACGACCAGCTTGTTCGCGCCCGCCCGGCGGATCCAGCGCAGGTTGTCCAGGTACTGCTGCTTTGTCTCGGCGGGCGCGCCGGCGGCCAGCGCCTCGATCACGTCGCCGGCGATGCGGTCCGTCTCGGCCAGGTCGGCCGGATCGCCGCTGGTGCATACACACCGGAAGGGCCCGAACCCGTAGTCGAAGCACAGGGGACCCATGATGTCCTCGACGTAGCTCGGGTAGATGAAACGCCCGTCGCCGGTCGCGATGTCGGCGCCGGCGCGGCTGCACTCGAGCAGGAACGCGTTGCCGTAGTCCCAGAACTTCGTGCCGCGGGCCACGCACCGGTTGATCGCCCCGATGTGCCGCAGCAGCGAGGCGCGGACCTTCGACTTGAAGCCCTCGGGGTCGGCGGCCAGCATCGCGTTGGATGCCTCGTAGCTCATGCCGGCGGGGTAGTAGCCGCCGGTGTAGGGGATGTGCAGGCTGGTCTGGTCGCTGCCCAGCTCGACCGTGATGTCGCTGTCGGCCAGGCGTTCCCACAGGTCGACCACGTTGCCCTGGTAGGCCAGCGCCACGGCTTCCCGGCCGGCCTTGGCCCGCCGGATGCGCTCCAGCAGCCCGTCGAGATCCGCGTGGACCTCGTCGATCCAGCCTTGCTCATGACGCTTGCGCGTGGCGGCCGGGTTGATCTCCGCGATCACACCCACGCAGCCCGCGATGACCGCGGACTTGCCCTGGGCGCCGCTCATGCCGCCCAGGCCGCTGGTGACGTAGAGCTTGCCGGCCAGGGGGTTCTCGTCCCCGTGGCCGCCGAGATAGAGCCGTCCGGCGCCGAGGATCGTGATCGTCGTCCCGTGCACGATGCCCTGCGGCCCGATGTACATGTAGCTGCCGGCGGTCATCTGGCCGTAGCTCGTCACGCCCAGGGCGGACATGCGCGTGTAGTCGTCGCCGCTGCTGTAGTTGGGGATGACCATGCCGTTGGTCACGACCACGCGCGGCGCGTCCCCGTGCGATGGGAACAGGCCCAGCGGATGGCCGGAGTACATGACCAGCGTCTGTGCTTCGGACATCTCCGACAGGTAGCGCATGGTCAGCAGGTACTGGGCCCAGTTCTGGAAGACCGTGCCGTTGCCGCCGTAGGTGATCAGCTCGTAGGGATGCTGGGCGACGGCCGGATCGAGGTTGTTCTGGATCATGTGCATGATCGCCGCGGCCTGCCGGCACCGTGCCGGATAGTCGTCGATGGGCCGCGCGCGCATCTCGTAGCGGGGCCGGAAGCGATGCATGTAGATGCGGCCCGCGGCGGCCAGCTCGCGGGCGAACTCGGGTGCCAGGCCGGCGTGCAGGCGGGCGGGGAAGTAGCGCAGGGCGTTGCGCAGGGCCAGCTCCTGTTCCCGGGCCGAGAGCAGCATGGGCCGCCGCGGCGCGCGCGGGACCGCGGGGTCGACCGGGGGCGCCGCGGGCAGCGTGTCGGGCAGGCCGGCGCGGATCTGCGCCCGGAAATCGCTCAGGGCGGTATGGTTCATCGTCCCTCTCCGGAATGGTGGTGTCGCGGACTGCTACGATAGCATCTGGGCCGGGCCGCATCCACCCTGCAAACTCCGGATGCGAACTCCGGAAAACGACGGGCGATCTTGACCGCCGGACCGCGGACTGCCACAATCCCGGCGGAAAATTGTCCATTCACCGGGGAGGGATGCCATGAACCAGCTGTTCGATCGCATGCTGCGCGCCGCCAAGCTCGATTCCATGCTCTACGAGGAGGTGGAGCACGACACCGCCGCCACCAACCAGGCCGTGGCCGTGGTGCTGCTATCCAGCGCGGCCGCCGGCATCGGCAGTCCCGTGGGCGGCGGGCTCGGCGCCATGTTCACCGGCGCCGTCATCGCGCTCATCTCCTGGTTCGTCTGGTTCGGCATCGTCTACGCGATCGGCACCAAGCTGCTGCCCGAACCCCAGACCGAGGCCGACTACGGGCAGCTCCTGCGCACCATCGGCTTCTCCAGCGCCCCGGGCGTGATCAGGGTCATCGGCTTCATCCCGCTGCTCTACTGGCTGGTCACCCTGATCGCCTCGGTGTGGATGCTGGTCGCGATGGTCATCGCCGTGCGCCAGGCCCTCGACTACCGGGGCACCGGCCGCGCCATCATCGTCTGCCTGATCGGCTGGGCGATCATGATGATCCTCAGCACCGTCGCCTTCAGCCTGTTCGGGCATCGATAACACGGGAGAGGTAACATGCATCCACGTCTGTCGTACTTTCTGCCCGTCCTGTGCGCCCTTGCGCTCGGCACGGCCGCCGAGGCCCGCGACCGGGACCGTGCCGTCTACCGCGAACCCAACGAGTACCCCGTCCTGGACGAGATCGAGGCGCGGCGCGATTCCCTCGCCGCCGCCGTCGACGCGCTGCGGGCCGCCGCCGATTCGCTGTTCGATGCGCAAGCGGAGGCGCGCGAGGACACCGACAGGTCCCTGCGCGTGGACTGGTCGCGCATCGAGCGTCCGGCGAGCCCCGAGGCCTTCAGGACCCGTCTGGCGCACCTGCCGCCGGTGCCCCAGTACTACACCGGTTCGTGCTGGGCCTTCGCGGCCACGTCGCTGATGGAGTCGGAGACGATCCGGCTCACCGGCGACCGGATCAAGCTCTCGGAGATGTGGCTGGTCTACTGGGAGTACGTGGAGAAGGTGCGCCGCTGGGTGCGCGAGTACGGCCACAGCGCCGTGGCGGAGGGTTCCGAGAGCGACGCGATCCTCGACGTCTACAAGGCCTACGGCGCGGTGCCGCACGCGGCCTATCCCGGCGTGCTCTTCGCCGACGGCCGCCATGACCACCACCGGATGATGGAGGAGCTGGAGGGCTACCTCGATTGGGCCGAGACCCACGACGTCTGGGACGAGCAGCGCGTGGTCGCCGGCGCCCGCCGCATCCTCGACGCCCATCTGGGGCCCCCGCCGGAGACCTTCACCTGGGAGGGCCGCAAGTGGTCGCCGCGCGCGTTCCTGCTCGAGGCACTGCGCCTGGACCTGGACGCCTACGTGGCGTGCGTCTCGTTCATGGAGCGGCCCGGGTACGCGTTCGGCGAGACCTGCCTGCTGGATGTGACCGACAACTGGCGCCGCAAGGCCGACTACCTGAACCTGCCCCTGGACGAGTTCCGGCGCCTGGTGCGCGAGGCCGTGCGCCGCGGGTACACCCTGGTGGTCGGCGGCGACAACTCCGAGCCCGGCATGGACGGCCATTTCGACGCGGCGGTGATCCCGTCCTGGGACATCCCCGCCGACTACATCGACCAGGCCGCCCGCGAGCACCGCATCCGCAACGGCGAGACCGGCGACGACCACGGCATCCACGTGGTCGGCCACACGCGTGCCGGCGACCGCGACTGGTACCTGCTCAAGGACAGCAATCGCAGCTCACGCCTCGGCGCGTTCGAGGGCTACTACTTCTGCGACGGCGACTACATCGCGCTGAAGATGCTGTCGGTACTCGTGCATCGGGACGTGCTGCGGCAGGCGCTGCCGAACCGGTGATTTCTACGCGGCTTGCACGTCTTAGACAAAGAGGCGGGAGCCCACCGGGCTCCCGCCTTCGTCTCGTCCGGCCCCCCGTACGGTCAAGCCAGTGTCTGCTGTTCCCTCGCGGCCGCGATGCCGCGGCGCGCCAGCTCCTCCAGCATGCGCTCGGCCGGCACCACGGTCTCCTGGGGACGGGCGCCGGGGGCGTCGATCTCGCCGCCGGCGAGCATGTGCGCGACGATGGCCGCGGGGAAACCCGTCATGCGCATCATGGCGGACAATCCCGTCACCGGATCGCCGCGATCGACG
>JAHIYU010000077.1 GCA_018814885.1 bacterium
CGAGAGCGTGGAACTGGCCACGGCGTTCCTCGCGCGCTAGCGCCCGCCGACAACGGCATCGACGCGGCGCCCGTTTCCGGATATGCTCGAACGGCGCCCGTCGACGCCGCACCCGCAACCCGGATGGATCGCGATACGATGTCCGACACCGCCGCCAACTTCATCGAAGAGATCGTCCGCGAGGACAACGCCACCGGCAAGTGGGAGGGCCGCGTCCATACGCGTTTCCCCCCCGAACCCAACGGCTACCTGCACATCGGCCACGCCAAGAGCATCCTGCTGAACTACGGCCTGGCCGAGAAGTTCGGCGGCAAGTTCAACCTGCGCTTCGACGACACCAACCCGGCCCGGGAAGAGCAGGAGTACGTCGACGCCATCATCGAGGACGTGCGCTGGCTCGGCGCCGACTGGCAGGGGAGGCTCTTCTTCGCCTCGGACTACTTCGAGCGCATGTACGCGTGCGCCGAGCAGCTGGTGAAGGCCGGCAAGGCCTACGTCGACGACCAGGACGACGAGCGGATCAAGGCCACGCGCGGCACGGTCAGGCTGCCGGGTTTGGACAGTCCGTACCGCGAACGCACGCCCGAGGAGAACCTGGACCTGCTGCGCCGCATGCGCGCCGGCGAGTTCGCCGACGGCGAGAAGGTCCTGCGCGCCAGGATCGACATGGCCGCGCCCAACATGCTGATGCGCGACCCCCTGATCTACCGCATCCGCCACGCAACGCACCACCGCACCGGCGACGACTGGTGCATCTACCCCATGTACGACTGGGCTCACGGACTCGAGGACAGCATCGAGGGCATCACCCATTCCATCTGCACCCTCGAGTTCGAGGTGCACCGTCCCCTCTACGACTGGTTCCTCGACCAGCTCGGTGCCTATCACCCGCAGCAGATCGAGTTCGCGCGGCTCAACCTCACCCATACCCTGATGAGCAAGCGCAAGCTGCTGCGGCTGGTGGACGAGGGGGTGGTCGACGGTTGGGACGACCCGCGCCTGCCCACGGTCAGCGGCCTGCGGCGGCGCGGTTACACGCCGGCCTCCATCCGCGATTTCTGCGATCGCATCGGCGTGGCCAGGGCCAGCAGCACTGTGGATATCCAGCTGCTCGAGCACTGTCTGCGCGAGGAGCTGAACCTGACCACGCGCCGGGTGATGGCGGTGCTCGATCCCCTGAAGGTCGTCATCACGAATTATCCCGAGGGCAAGGCCGAGGACTTCGACTGCGTAAACAACCCCGAGAACGAGGCGGACGGCACGCGTCCGATCCCCTTCACCCGCGAGCTGTGGATCGAGCGCAGCGATTTCATGGAGGATCCGCCGCGCAAGTTCTTCCGTCTGGCGCCGGGCCGCGAAGTCCGTCTGAAGCACGCCTACTACGTCACCTGCGACGAGGCGGTCAAGGACGCCGACGGCAACGTCGTCGAACTGCGCTGCACCTACGACCCGGCGTCCCGGGGCGGCGCCACGCCCGACGGCCGCAAGGTGCGCGGCACTTTGCACTGGGTCTCCGCCGCCCACGCCCTGGACGCCGAGGTGCGCCTCTACGACCATCTCTTCGGCGATCCGTTTCCGGGCGCGGACGAGAACGCGGACCCCGCCGACTCCCTGAACCCCGAGTCGCTGGTCGTCAGGCGCGGCTGCAAGCTCGAGCCGGGCCTGGCCCCGGCGGAGCCGGGGTACAGGTGCCAGTTCATGCGCCACGGGTATTTCTGCGTGGACAGCCGCGATTCGCGGCCGGGCGTGCCGGTCTTCAACCGCACCGTCTCGCTCAAGGACAGCTGGGCCAAGCAGCAGTCGAGGGCGTAGTCGACCGGACAATAGTCAAAGGAGGGCATCATGACATCGTGGCGAACAACCGACCGCGGATCCCGGTCGATCACGATCGCGGCATTCCTGCTGGCGCTGTCGGCGGCGTCGGCGGCCTGCGCGGCGGAGGAGTTCCTGGCGCCGCTGCTGCAGGTCGGCGAGGACGAGCGTGTCGAGGGGACCGGCGAATGCCCCCAGGAGCCGGATTTCGTCGCCGGCACCGTCTCGACGGCCTACAGCCTGAACGTGGGCGGCAACGCCTGGGGCTGCGATTCCGAATGGGGCGTGTCCGCCGAGTTCGACCTGTCCGCCTTCAACCCCGGACAGACCATCCTCGCCGCGGAATTCGTCGCGCGCAAGACCGGCCACGAGGAGGGCCTGCCCTACGTGGCGGCCTTCGCCTACCAGGCGACGGGCGACGAGGTGCCGCTGCCCCGCGCCGACCTGGACATGTACACGGCGCTCGACATCGTGGCGCCCACCCAGGCCAACGTGGACCTGTTCTTCAGCGTGACCGGCCACGTGCAGGACGCGATCGACGACGGAGCCGCGCGCGTCGGCGTCTTCCTCTGCGGCGTCTACTCGGAGGTCGGCCGCATGGACCGCATCTACGTGGGCGGTTCGCCGCACGTCTACCCGCCGCGGCTCGTCATCACGACGGACGGCCCGGTGGCCGGGGAGTCGTCGACCTGGAGCGGGATCAAGACCATCTACAGATGACGGGGCACGGACAGCGAAAGGACCCGGGGCTTCCCGGGTCCTTTCGCGAGGGTAGCGTGCGGAAGCGGCTCAACGGTAGATGCGCTTCACGCCGCCCCAGTCGGCATCCTCGTCGGCGACGGCCGCCGGGAAGAATTCCAGCTCGGCGATGGCGCCGCTGCTGCTGAACTCCACCTCCAGGCGATCGATGCTGGAGAACGGCGTGAGGTCAACGACCTGCACGGAGTTGTTCCCCAGATCGACGCCCTCGTCGCCGCCGATGTGAGCGCCGTCCTCGTAGAGGTCGAAGTCGACGGTCTCGAAATCGATGTCCACGATGACGATGTAGCTCAGGTCCACCACGAAGTCGAAGTCGAAGACGACGGTGCAGCCGCCCGCCTCGTCGTCGGGATCGTCCACGAGCCCGTTGCTGTTGGCGTCGACGATGTCCTCGGCGCAGATCAACAGGTTGTGGTAGGGCACGGAGTTCTCGCCCGGCGCCCCGGCGCTGCCCCCGGAACCCACGCCGGGACCGCCGAAGTCCACGTTGGGCGTGCCGAGATCCTGGTCCCAGCCGGTGGGATCGTCGGAGTCGAAGATGATCAGCGAGTGGGGACCGCCGCCGTTGTTGGTCACCGACAACGTGAAATCAGCGAAGACGGTGCCCGGGGCCGTGCCGCCGCCGGGTTCCTGACCCGCGACGACGGTGCCGGCCGGGAGGCCGTCGAAGTCCTCCGTGGTGGCCAGCGCCGACGCGGCCGGGATGCATATCGCCAGGATCGCGATCAACTGGACATACATTGTCGATTTTTTCATATCACCCTCCCGAGGTAGATGCGGGCGCGATGGAGGTCGTCTATCCATCGTACAATAATCATTTCGAATATTCAACATGAATATCATTTCAGCAATATATGCCATATGGAAGCAAGCGGACATTTCTCTCGTGCGCGGTATTTGTGCGTGATGATGCTCTCCGATGGATGCTGTGGCCTGAAACGGGCAGGGACCCGGGCCGCCCCGGATCCCCGTCGCGAGTGATGCTCCCGGTCTGTTCGAACGGCGACTCCGCCCCGCTCCGGGTGCATCGTCGAGGGCTCCGGTGTCGGGGATGGTGATGTCGAAGGTGTCACGGCCTTTCATACCTGCCCGGGTTTTTCGGGAAAGACAGCGACGATGTCCAGGCGCTATCCTGTGGGGCGGATCGGTCGTTTTCCGGCAGGACATGCAGATTTCCGGGAGGAACGATGAAAAGCGTGCGCATCTGTCTCTGGACCGCGGCACTGCTCGTGGCGGGGATGTCCCCGGTCCTCGCCGCCGCGGCCGACCCCGCACAGGACGCGTTCACCATCGAGGCGTTCCTCGAGGTGCCCGTGCTCACCTCGCCGTCGGTGTCGCCCGACGGCGCGCGCGTGGCGTACCTGCACCGCGGCCGCGACCTGGCCGAGGACGCCTACGCGTACTTCCTGTGGATCGCAGACGTGGCGACCGGCGCCGCGCGCCAGATCACCTTCGACGGCTCGCGGATCTCCGGCCTGGCCTGGCGGCCGGACGGCGCCCTGAGCTTTCTCGCCACGCGCGGCGAGACGTCCCAGGTCTGGATCAACCCCCTCGACGGTTCGGAACCGCGGCCGGTGACCGACCTGCCCGAAGGCCTGAGCGCGTACTGGTGGGCTCCCGACGGCGCGTCGCTGGCGGTGCTCGCGCCCCCGGCAGACGAACAGGCCGCTGCGGAATCCGACGACGACGAGGAGGCCGCCGAAGAGGAGGCCGCCGACGACGAGGACGACGACCACGCCGACTGGACCGTGTACGACCGTCTGGAGCACCCCGAGGACTTCGACCAGGTGTGGCTCGTCGACGTCCTGCCCGACGGCCCCGCCGACACCGAGCCCCGCCAGCTCACCCGTTCCCCCCTGAATCCCCAGCACCTGGCCTGGGCGCCGGACGGGCGATCGCTGGCGGTGACCTACAACGAACGCTTCTCCGGCCTGGTGGACGAGGAGCAGCGGGTCGGCCTGCTGGACGCCGCGAGCGGCGCGTTGACGCTCGTGAGCGACCCGGACCGCCACGCCTCCCTGGCGGCCCACAGCCCCGACGGCAGCCGCCTTGCCTTTTTCATGGACCGCGCCGACGACCTGCGCGCCTATCTCAACCTCAAGCATCTCTTCGTGCGGGACCTGAGCAGCGGCGAGACGCGGAACCTGACCCCCGAGACGCAGCTTTGCCTGTCGGGGTCCGGTTCGACCCCCGCGGATCCGCCCTTCTGGTCGCCCGACGGCCGGCGGATCTACCTGCGGGTCGCCGACGGGCGCGACATGAACGTCTTCCACGCCGACGTGCGCGGCGGCGCGTTGAAGCAGGTGACCGACCTGCCCGGCAACGTGAGCCAGCTGCACATGGCCGGCGGCGTGATGGCCTTCCGCGAGAGCGAGCTGCACCGGCCCGGCGCCATCTGGGCCGGCAGGCCCGGCAAGGCCCGCCTGGTGGCCAGCACCGATGACGCGGTGGCGGGCTGCGGGCTCGTACCGCCCATGCGCCTGGAGCTGCCCGGTCACGACGGCGTCACCGTCGAGGGCTTCCTCTTCCTGCCGCCCGGCGCCGACGTCGACGGCGGACCCTTCCCCCTGGTCATGGAGATGCACGGCGGTCCCTACTCGCGCTACGGCAACGCGTGGACCACGCGTTATCCCTGGCAGGTCCTGTCGCACCGGGGCTACGCGGTCTTCATCGCCAATCCCCGCGGCGGCACGGCCTACGGCGAGGACTTCCTGCGCGGCGTCTACCGCAACTTCGGCACCAACGACCACCTGGACCTGATGGCCGCCTGCGACGCCCTGGTCGCGCGCGGCATCGCCGACCCCGACCGCCTGGGCTTCACGGGCTACAGCTACGGCGGCCTGTCGACGAACAACGTGATCTCGCGCACCGACCGGTTCAAGGCGGCGGTCTCGATCGCGGGCATCTTCAACTACGTCTCGGCCATGGGGCAGAGCAACCCGCAGCTGTTCGTCGACAGCTATCGCCAGCCCTGGGCCGGCGACCTGGCGCGCCTGTGGGAGCACAGCCCCGCCTCGCGCGCCGCGGACCTGCGGACGCCCACGCTGGTGATGCACGGCGCGGATGACCTGCCCGTGGACCCGCGCCAGTCGATCGAGCTGTTCAGCTACCTGCAGCTCAACGGCGTGCCCAGCCGCCTGGTCCTGTATCCGGAGGAGGGGCACGGCATCGACCGCCCGAGCCACATGCTCGACTACCAGACGCGCGAACTGGCGTGGTTCGATCATTATCTGCTCGGCGACGGGGAGGCGGAAGGGGCGCAGCCGCCGGTGCCGGTGGAGGAGTAGGGCTCAGGGCGATCCGGACCCGGGCATCGAAACGCCCCGCCGGCGATATGCCGGCGGGGCTTCGTATGGCGCTCGATGCGTGCGGCCGGTTGTCGTCAGGGTCCGAACACGTTCCCGCACGCCCCGTCGAACGCCTGCAGATGCGCCTGATGCGGCGGCGCGATCGCATCGTGCAACGGCTCGCTGCCGTCGCGGAACAGCACGCGCCGCCGGCCGGCCTCGATGTTGCCGAGCACCTCGCCGCTCGCCGTCTCCATGACGACGGCGCCCTCTACCACGCAGACGCAGGTCACGGCGTCGTCGCGGTAGACCGAGACCAGGGTCCCCGTGACGATCGCGCGCCCCTCGGCGGTGACGATGGCCAGGCGGGCGCCGGGGAAACCGGGGCCGGTGCGCAGGCCGAGCTCGCCCTTCTCCAGGCGGCACTCCAGCGCCTTGCCGTACCAGCGGCCGGGGGCGGGCGGCAGCACGGCCGTGGTGCCCGGCTCCAGACGCCAGACCATCACCCCGGGGTAATGCAGGTCAAGCTCGGCGTCGTCCGACAGGGTGACGCGCGCGCCGGGGTGCAGCAGGCGGGCCAGGGCTTCCGGACGGTTCGCCGGCACGGTTTGGCCGTCCACGGTCACGGTGCCCGGGCCGCCGCCGCCCAGGGGCACGGGGCCGGGACGCCGGTTGGTGACGACCATCAGCAGGGCCAGCGCCGCCGCC
>JAHIYU010000078.1 GCA_018814885.1 bacterium
CCGCTCCGATACCGCGGTCGGGGGCGTCCACCGCCGCGAGGATGTCCTCGGTGATCCGCGCGGGGCACGAGACGACGGGCAGCGACGCCAGCGCCTCGCGCAACGCGATCTCCCTGGCCAGCTCGCCGCGACAGTCGGGACACGTCGCGAGGTGCCGCTCCACTTCGACGACCTCGCGCGGGTCCATTTCTCCCGCGGCGTAGCCGGCAAGCTGGCTGCCGATCCCGTCGCACGCAGTGTCATCTCTGGTCATACCGTCTCCCGTTTCACGGCCGGATCGCACTCGCGCCCCGGCTCCAGCACCCGGCGCAGCACCTGACGCGCCCGATGCAGCTGCACCTTCACGGTGCTCGTCTTGATGCCCAGCATTCCGGCGACCTCGTCGAGCTTCAGGCCCTGGAAGTAGTGCAGGATCATGGCGCTGCGCGTCTCGTCCTGCAGGGCGTCCATGGCGTCCAGCAGCATGGCCCGGGTCTGCTCCCGCTGCAGCCCGTGATCGGGAGCGGTTTCCGCGGCGCTCGTCGCGTTCGCCGCGGCGGCCAGCGCGTCCGGCAGCTCCAGACGCCTCCTGGCTGCATCGCGCCGCCGCGTCCGATCGATGCAGAGGTTGTGCGCGACCCTGATCAGCCAGGCTTCCACGCGCTGCGGATCCACCTCGTGCCGCTTGTTCCAGAGGCGCAGGAAGGCGTCCTGGGTGACGTCCTCGGCATCGTCCCTGTCCCTCAGGTAGTACAGGGAGTAGCTGTAGACGCGGTCCCGTTGGCGCTGCAGGATCTCGACGAACGCGCGTTTGTCCATGGCCCTACAAGGACGTTTCGACGGGGTATCAGGTTACAGAGAAGGTGCGATCAGTCGACGTAGCCCAGCGAGCGCAGGCGCTGGCGTGCGGCCGTGTCCAGCTCGGCCGGGCGCTGCTCGCCGCTCTGCGTCAGGGGCGAATCCAGGTCGAAGTTGGACCACAGCTTCTCGACGAGATCGGCCGCCACGCCGGGGGTCCGGCCGGAGAGGTCGGTGCGCTCGTACGGGTCCCGGTCGAGACGGTAGAGCTCGACGCGCTCGGTCCCGCCCTCGCGGAAATAGATCAGCTTCCACGGCCACTCCACCAGCGCCTTGGTGAAGCGGTCGGGCGCCGAGCCCTGCTCGGCAAGCAGGGTGCGCGGCCCGATCTCCTCGTCGCCCAGCATCGCCGGCAGCAGGCTGCGGCCCGCCAGGTCGCCCGGGTTCTCCAGTCCCGCGACCTCCATGATAGTGGGCAGCACGTCCAGGGTCGAGACCGGCTCGGAGACGACGCGGCCGGCGCCGCGGTTGCCGGGCAGCTTCACGATCAACGGCACGTGGAGGGTCTCCTGGTAGGGCAGGTAGTGGGTGAAGTAGATGTCGTGGTCCATCAGATGCTCGCCGTGGTCGGCCACCAGCACGATCAGCATGTCGTCGTAGAGACCCATCTCCTTCAGCCCCGCGAGCAGGCGTCCCACCTGCTTGTCGGTGTAGCTGACCTCCGCGGCGTACTGGCTCGTGGGATACCGCCAGTCGGTTATCCCGTCGAGCCAGTCGTACATGCCGGTCTCCTTGTTGTCGTCGGTCAGGGTCTCCGACGCCATGATGGCGTCGAGGATTGGTTCGCCGGGACTCCGCGGATCGCGATCGAAGTAGTAGATGGCGTCGTAAGGCGGCGGCGGCGCGTAGGGCGCGTGGGGATCGAAGTAATGGGTGAAGAGGTAAAGGGGCTCGTCGCCGTAGCGCTTGCAGTATTCCAGGGAGAGCGCGGTGATGGTGCTGGCCTGATCGTAGTCGGTCATGACCTTGGGCACCTTCATGTCCGTGTTGTAACCCTGCTCCATGCCGTAGACGGAGGTCAGATAGTAGACGCCCATGAAACCGACCGTATGGTAGCCGGCCGCCGAGAAGCGCTCGGCGATGGTCTGGTGCCGGTCGTCGAGCATCTGGAAATCGCCGCCGATGGCCTCGTGGCGCGATGGCAGCTGGCCCGTGAAGATCGACGCGAACGAGGGCAGGGTCCACGGCGCGGTCGAGAAGCAGCGGGCGAAGCGGATGCCGTCGCGGGCCAGTGCTTCCATGTGGGGCGTGCGCACTCCGGAGGACTCGAAGCTGCAGGTGTGGTCCTCGCGCAGCGTGTCGATGCCCAGCAGCAGCACGCCGGGCCCGGGCGAACGTCCGGCCCGCGGCGACGGCGTCCCGCCCCCACCCTGATGCAGCCACAGGAAGACCATCCCCGCCAGCAACGGCCCTGCGGCGATCAGCGCGATCCGCGTGCGCGGCGCCTTCGTCCGCTTCCTCCGCTTCGTCTGCTTCTTCAATCGTACGACCTTCCCGTCTTCGCGCCGCCGATCACGTCGGTCGACACGGCCGCGCGCGTGAACCAGCCCCAGCCGAAGGTCTCTGACGACCGCTGCCAGTTCCAGAAATTCTGATGATTGACACCGCCCTCGATGCGAAAGGCCCGCGCGGGCTCGAGGCGCAGCCCCACGTAGGGGTTGAAGGCGACGCCCTTGTCTTCGGCCTGGAAAACGTAGGCGGCATCGTAGCCCACCGCCACGCCCACGCCGCCGACGGGCGCGGCGGTCAGGGCCGGGTGGACCAGCGGCGCCCAAGCCGGCAGCAAAGCCAGGGCGAGGGGCTTGACGACGCAGTCGCAGGACCGGCACAGCACGCTGGTGGCCATCAGTGGCAGCATGACGCCGAGGCCGACCAGGTAATCCGCCGCGAAGCGGACCTTGCCGTCGTCCTTGAACCGGTAGACCTCGAGCGGCGCGCTGAGATCGAGGGCCAGCCAGTCGTGATCGGCGAAGGCATTCGTGCGCACGACCACGTCCAGGCCCACGAGATCCAGATCGCCGTGTCGGCCATAGCTCACGCCGTAGTGGGAGATCCGCTGTTCGGGCTCCGCCGCCGGACAGGCCTCGGCGGCGAACACGACGAGCGCAGCGACCAGGACCGTGTGCTTTCCCAAGGGGAGCATCTCGTATCCGTTTCTCCTAAACTTAGGAGAAGTAATCGATCTTCGTGCAGCCTCAGCCGTCCCACAGGCGATCGTAGGCGGCGAGTCTGGTTTTCACGAACTCCCGCGCCGCCTTGCGCGAGGCCAGGGGGCGCACAGCGCGCGTTTTCCGGTCGGGCTGCTCGACGGCGGCCAGCCGTCCGTCCAGTTCCACCAACGCGAGGACCCCGGCGAGACCCGTATCGTGGGTCTCGACGAGCGTGAACGCGGGGGCGAGCCGACCCCAGGCCCTCGCGGTCAGCGCCACGATCTCGCCGGCCGCGAGCCGGTCCTGCAGATCACGGAGACCCTTCATCGCGCCAGGACCACCTTGCGGGTGATCACGCGGTCGCCGCTGACCAGCCGCACCATGTAGAGCCCGTCCGGCAGCCGGTGGCCCTCAGCTCGGCCGGGATGTTGTCGGAGGGCCCGGGTTGCGCCGGGTCGTCACCGCCCCCGCAACCGGCCAGCAGGGATGCGCTCACGCACGCGCACAGGACGAGTCTCTTCACCATGATACCCCTTCCTCTGACGTCGCAAGATTGTACGATACGCGCACAGGCAACACCAGACCTCTTCGGCTCCCCGGAAGGGGGTGATGGCCCTTCGAAAAAAAACTGCGGCCTGAACGACATTCCGTGTTGACTTCCTGCCTGCCGGGTCTAAATTAACGCCGCTTCCAGAGAGCGACCGGCGCGGTCCGGCCGCGCGAGGAAGAGGTCGGGGTAGGTCCGCGGGCCCGCCCGGCGCAGCCCACAGGCGGCACGGCGAATTCCGGATCCCACCCGACACACAGGGGACCCTGGTCCTGGGAGGAGATCGATGCGTCGTAAGAATATGGTCGCCCGTCGCGACCGCGCCGCCGGTGTCCAGACGACCGCCGGCAGAGTGGAGGAGCGCCCCGAAGAGCCTCCTTCCGAACCTCCGTCGCATGGCCTAGCATTAGCTGGCCGCCCGAGCACCGCCGTCCCACCTGCTCCCGCAGGTGGCTTTTTATTGGGCGCCGATCGGTCCGCTGCCACGAGACGCGAGACGGCCTTCCGCCGCGCCTTCTTCCCCGAAGCCGCCGCGGCCGACTGGAACGATTGGCGCTGGCAGCTGCGCCACCGCATCCGCACCCTGGAACAGTTCGACCGCATGCTCGAGCTGTCGCCCTCCGAACGCCACGCGCTGCAGCTGGCCGGCGGCCTGCTGCCGGCCGCGGTGACGCCCTACTACATGAGCCTGCTCGACCCGTCGGACCCGCAGCAGCCGCTGCGCCGGACCGTGGTGCCCACACAGCACGAGCTGCTGCGCATGCCCGGCGAGGCCGACGACCCCCTCGGCGAGGACGCCCACAGCCCGGTGCCGGGCATCGTGCACCGGTACCCGGACCGCGTCCTGTTCCTGGTCCACGATTTCTGTCCAACCTACTGCCGCTACTGCACGCGCTCGCGACTGGTCGGCAACGGCGAGATGAAGCCCCAGCAGAGCCGTCTCGAGCTGTGCCTGGACTACATACGGCGCACGCCCTCGGTGCGCGACGTCCTGCTGTCCGGCGGCGAGCCCCTGAGCCTCGCCGACGACAAGCTGGACTGGATCCTCACGGAGCTGCGCGCGATCCCTCACGTGCAGATCATCCGCATCGGCACGAAGGCGCCGGCGGTCACGCCCCAGCGCATCACGCCGTCGCTGGTCAGGATGCTGCGCAAGCACCATCCGTTGATGATGAGTCTGCACTTCCTCCATCCCGACGAGTGCACGCCCGCAGCGGCGCGCGCCTGCACCCGCCTGGCGGACGCCGGCATCCCGCTCGGCTCGCAGACGGTGCTGCTCAAGGGCGTCAACGACGACGTCGAGACGATGAAGGCCCTGGTGCACAGGCTGCTCATGATGCGCGTGCGCCCCTACTACCTCTACCAGTGCGACCCCATCTCGGGCTCGTCGCACTTCCGCACGACGGTCGAGACGGGCCTGGAGATCATCCGGGGCCTGCGCGGCTGGACCTCCGGCTACGCCGTGCCCACGTACGTGATCGACGCGCCCGGCGGCGGCGGCAAGATCCCGCTGCAGCCCGACTACCTGGTGGCGAGCGGCAACGGCGAGGTGGTGCTGCGCAACTACGAGGGGAACCTCTACCGCTACAAGGAGGGGGCATGCTGATCGGCCTGACCTACGATCTCCGCGACGACTATCTCGCCGCCGGCTACGGCGAGGAGGAGACGGCGGAGTTCGACCGTCTGTCGACCATCGAGGCCCTGGAGTCCGCCCTGCACGACCTGGGACACGCGACCGAGCGCATCGGCAACGCGATCCGCCTCGTCGAGCGCCTGGCCGCAGGCGCTGACTGGGACCTCGTCTTCAACATCGCGGAGGGCATGCACGGCATCGGCCGCGAGGCCCAGGTGCCGGCGATCCTCGACGCGTACGGCATCCCGTATACCTTCAGCGACCCGCTGATCATGTCGCTGACCCTGCACAAGGGACTGACCAAGCGCCTGCTGCGCGACGCTGGTCTGCCCACGCCGCGGTTCGCCGAGATCTCCCGCCTGGAGGAGCTGCGCGGACTCGACCTGCCCTATCCCCTGTTCGCCAAGCCCATCGCCGAGGGCACCGGCAAGGGCATCGACGGGGCCTCGGTGCTGGCCGACCCAGACCAGCTCGCGGCCCGTTGCGCCGAGCTGCTGGAGCGCTTCCGCCAGCCCGTGCTGATCGAGACGTTCCTGCCCGGCCGCGAATTGACCGTCGGCATCCTGGGCAGCGGCGAACGGGCGAACGTGCTCGGCACCCTCGAGGTCGTCCTGCTGCCCGCGGCGGAGGCCGACGCCTACTCGTACGTGAACAAGGAGCGCTGCGAAGAGGTGGTGGAGTACCGCCGCGTCGACGCCGCGGACGACCCGCTGGTCGCCCTGGCCGAACGCACCGCCCTGGCGACCTGGCGGACGCTGGGCTGCCGCGACGGCGGGCGCGTGGACCTGCGCACCGACGACCGGGGCGTCCCCCAGGTCATGGAGATCAACCCCCTGGCCGGCCTGCACCCGGAGCATTCCGACCTGCCCATGATCGCGACGTCGCGGGGCATGCCGTACGTGGAGCTCATCGACCACATCGTCCAGTCCGCAGCCGAACGGCTGGCGACCACGCCGCGGCTACGCAGGGAGATGATCGATGCGCGTCCTCGTCCTGCATGACGACGTGCCAGCTGACGCCGCGCCCGACGCGCGCGACGTCCTCGTGCAGGCGGCGGCGGTGGTGGAAGCCCTGACCCGGCTCGGCCACGCGCCGGAGGTGCTGGGCTGCGGCCCGGACCTCGCGTCGCTCGAGTCCGAGCTGGCGCGACGCCGCCCCGACCAGGTCTTCAACCTGGTGGAGAGCCTCCGGGGGCACGGGCGCCTCATCCACGTCGTGCCCGGGCTGCTCGACGCCCTCGGCGTCGTCTACGCCGGCTGCCCGGCCGAGGCGCTTTTCACGACCTCGCACAAGATCCTCGCCAAGCGGCTGCTGGCCGGCGCCGGCCTGCCGACGCCCGCCTGGTACACGCTCCGCGGCGGCGAGCTGGAACCCGGCGGCGGCGGCGGGACGGATCCGCAGCGCTGCCTGGTGAAGTCCGTCTGGGAGGACGCGTCGGTGGGCCTGGACGACGCCTCGCTGGTGCCGGGAGACCGCGCCGCGGTCCGCGCCGCGATGGCGCAGAGGGACGGCC
>JAHIYU010000079.1 GCA_018814885.1 bacterium
CCTTCGTGGAGCCCACGAAGCCGACCGCCGCGATGCCGGGATGGTCGCAGATGCTCTCGACCATTTCCCGGCCCCCGTGCACGACCGAGAAGACGCCGTCCGGCAGACCCGCCTCGTGCAGGATCTCCGCCGTCTCCATGCCGCCCAGCGGCGTCTGCTCCGAGGGCTTGAGGATGAAGGCGTTGCCCGTCCCGATCGCCAGCGGCACCATCCACAGCGGCACCATGAAGGGGAAGTTGAACGGCGTGATGCCGGCCACGACGCCCAGCGGATAGCGCTGGGTGCGGCATTCGACGCCCTGGCCGACCATCAGCACGCGGTCGGTCGCGATCTGGGGCAGGCTCGAGGCGTATTCGATGCACTCGACGCCCCGGATGATGCTGCCCAGGGCCTCGGCCATGGTCTTGCCGTTCTCGCGTACGACCACTTCCGCCAGGCGGTCCTGTTCGCGCTCGACGATATGCTTCATGCGGAACAGGACCTGCACGCGGTCCTTGAGGGGCGTCTCGGCCCAGGCTTTCTGCGCCGCCGCGGCGGCGGCGACGGCCCTGTCCAGCTCGGCGGCGCCGCAGAGCGGCACCTCGACGATGGTCTCGCCCGTGGCGGGATTGGTGACCGGCAGGTATGCGTCGGCCTTGGCCGCGACCAGCTTGCCGCCGATGTAGTTCTTCAGCTTCTCAGTCATCGTTGCCTCCTGCGGACTTTCGCGGCAGCCACTGTCCGCGTCCCGCCTTGCCCACGACCTTGTAATCGTCCACCACGACCTCGCCGCGCGAGATGGTGGTGCGCGAGAAACCGGCCAGTTCCCGGCCGGCGTAGGGATTCCAGTCACAGTTGGTCTCCATCCGCGCCGGGTCCACCTGCAGGGTGCTGCCGGGATGGAAGATGCACAGATCGGCGTCGGCGCCCACGGCGACGGCGCCCTTGCGCGGGGCCAGTCCCATGATCCGCGCCGGGTTGCCGGCCAGCTTCTCGGCCAGCTCCGTCAGGGTCAGGCGGCCGCCGAGCACACCGTCCGTGTAGCAGACCGGCAGCAGGGTCTCCAGCCCGGGCATGCCCATGGGGATCTTGGTGAAATCCCCCTTCCACATGGCCTTCTGCGCGCGCGTGAAGGTGCAGGTGTCGGTGGAGATGTTGCTCACTTCGCCGTCCTTGAGCCCCTGCCACAGCCGCGCCGCATCGGCCTTGGTCTTGAGCTGGGGGCAGGTGGCGAAGAGGTGGCCGTCCTCGCGCTTGAAGACCGAGTCGTCCAGGGAGAGGTACTGGGCACAGGTCTCGGCCAGCACCTTGACGCCGCGCTGCTGCGCGTCGCGGATCAGGTCGGCGCCCCTGCCCGTGGACATGTGCACCACGAACAGCGGGCCGCCGGTGATCTCGCTCCAGGTGATGGCCCGCTGGATGGCCTCGGCCTCGATGTAGTCGGGGCGCGAGAGGGTATGCAGGTACGCGCCCTGCTTCTTCATCTGCTCGGGCGTGTGGTAGCGCGCGATCAGCTCGTCCAGCACGCGTGCGCTCTCGGCGTGCACCATCAGCATGCCGCCCAGGTCGCGCATCCTCTCGAGGGTGTTGAAGAGCGTCCGGTCGTCGGACATCCAGCCCTCGCTCTCGTAGATCATGAACTCCTTGAAGGTGGGGATGCCCTCCGCGATCAGCGGCTCGACATCGCTCTGGTGGCGGTTCCAGTCGGTGATGCAGACGTGGAAGGCGTAATCGATCAGGGCCTTGCCCTCGGCCTTGGCGTGCCAGTTGTCGACGGCGTCGCGCAGGGTGTCGTCGCCGTAGGGGATGGCGAAGTCGATCAGCGTGGTCACGCCGCCGCGGGCGCCGGCGCGGGTGCCGCTGCGGTAGTCGTCCGAGCTCACGGTGCCGCAGAACGGCAGCTCGAGGTGCACGTGCACGTCCAGCACGCCGGGAAAGACGATGTGGCCGCCCGCGTCGATGACCTCGGCGCCCGCGGGCTCGGCGGCCAGGCCGGCCGCGAGCGCCGCGATCTTACCGCCGGCGATGGCCACGTCCACGGCCCGCTCGCCCTCGGGCGTGACGACCGTGCCGCCGGTGATGATCTTGTCGTAGGCCATGGTTCATACCCTCCCGAGCGCGTCGTCGAGGACTTCCAGGGCGAATTCCACGTCCGCGGTCGTGATGCACATGGGCGGCTTGATGCGCAGCACGTTGCCGTAGAAGCCGCCCTTGCCCACCAGCAGTCCCTGGTCCTTGGCGATCTCCAGCAGGGCGATCGCCTCTGTGTTGGCGGGCTCCTTGGTGACGCGGTCGCGCACCAGCTCGACGCCGAGCATCAGGCCCTTGCCGCGCACGTCGCCGATCAGGTCGTGCGTCTGCTGCAGCTTCTGCAGGCCGGCCTTGAAGCGGCCGCCGACCTCGCGGCAGTTCTTCTGCAGCTGCTCCTGCTCGATCACGTCCAGCACCGCCGCGCCGGCGGCCATCGAGACCGGGTTGCCGCCGAAGGTGTTGAAATGGATGCGCGAGGTGAAGGCCGCGGCGATCTCGGCGGTGGTCGTCACGGCGCCCAGGGGGAAGCCGTTGCCGATGCCCTTGGCCATGACCACCATGTCGGGTTTCACCCCGTAGTTCTCGAAACCCCAGTAGTGGTCGCCGGTCCGCCCGAAACCGGTCTGCACCTCGTCGGCGATGCACACGCCGCCGTGCTCGCGGATCACGGCGTAGGCCTCGGGCAGATAGTTGGCGGCGCCGCAGGTCACGCCGCCGACGCCCTGGATCGGCTCGGCGATGAAGGCCGCCACCTGGCCCGGCGTCGAGAAGCGGATCAGCTCGCGGATGTCCTCGGCGCACTTGGTGGCGATCTGTTCGGGCGAGCCCGCGAACTTGCTGCGATAGGGATCGGGGCACGCGGCGTGGTGGACCCGGCCCCCCGTATGCAGCGGGAACTTCCAGGTGCTGTGCGAGGTCAGGCCCATGGCCGTGGTCGTGCCGCCGTGATAGGCGTTGCGCACCGCGATCACGTCCTCGCGTCCGGTGTACATGCGCGCCATGGCGATCGCCAGCTCGTTGGCCTCGCTGCCGCTGTTGGTGAAGTAGGTCACGTCCAGGCCGTCGGGCATCTTGGCCGCCAGCTTGGCGCCCAGCTGGGGGAAATTGGGATGCAGGTACAGGGTGGTGGCGTGCTGCAGCTTCTCCACCTGTTCGATGACGCGCCGGTTGACCACCGGATGGCTGTGACCGCAGGAGACCGTGACGATGCCGGCGAACAGGTCCAGGTAGCGCTTGCCCGTCTCGTCGAAGAGGTACTGCAGCGCGCCCTCGACGATCATCAGGGGCTCCTTGTAGAGGGTGAATATCACCGGGTGGCAGTACGCGGCCCGCAGGGCGCGCACCTCGTCCTTGGTGGGGCCGTCGTAGGGCCGGGGTGTGTGGCCACAGGGTGGCAGCGTGCTCATGACGCGACCTCTTTCGTTGACTGGGGAGAGGACGAACCGAGCGCCAGGAAGACCAGGCCGGACAGGGCCAGGCCGACGAACCAGGCGTAGGTGTAGAGTTGTGCGAAGAAGGACGGCACGGCTATCGAACCGCCCGAAACCTGGGCCAGGAAGCCCGGCGCGTTGAAGCCGATGCCGACGGCGACGGCGACGATGGCGCGCCAGTTCACGCCGCCGCGGTAGCTGTACGCGCCGTCGACGGCATAGAGATCCGCGACCGCCAGCCGTCGCCGCCGCAGGATGAAGTAATCGACCAGCATCACGCCGGCGATCGAGCCGAGCATGGCGCTGTAGCCGATCAACCAGGTGAAGATGTAGTTCGAGAGATCCGTGTAGAGCTTCCAGGGCATGATCAGGATGCCGATGGTCCCCGTGATCAGGCCGCCGCGCCTGAAGCTGATCGACCGCGGCCGCAGGTTGGCGAAGTCGTTCGCGGGCGAGACGACGTTGGCCGCGATGTTCGTCGACAGGGTGGCCACCGTCAGGGCGAAGAGGGCGAAGGCCACGGTCAGCTTGTTGTCGAAGCGGCCGAGCAGCTGGACCGGGTCCCAGATCGCCTCGCCGAAGATCACCACCGTCGCGCAGGTGACGGCGATGCCGATGAAGGAGTAGAAGGCCATCGTCGTGGGCAGGCCGATCAGCTGGCCGAGCATCTGGTCCCGCTGCGAGCGGGCGTAGCGGGAGAAGTCGGGGATGTTCAGGGACAGCGTCGCCCAGAAGCCGACCATGGCGGTGAGATTGGGCCAGAAGGCGCGCCAGAAATCGAAGCCGCCCGGCAGTTCGCCGCGCACCCTGGCCACCGTGTCCGCCGCGAGCACCACGTCCAGACCGCCCGCGCCCCTGATCCCCCAGATCAGCAGCCCGGCGCCGATCAGCAGCAGGAACGGCGCCGCGAAGGTCTCGAGGCGCTTGATGGTGTCGATCCCCCTGACGATCACCGCGATGTTGATGGCCCAGAAGGCGAGGAAGCCGAACAGCTGTCCCCAGGACAATCCCAGCACCGGCAGCATCTGTGCGGGACCCGCCGGCTCGTTGCCGAGGATCACCAGCGTCAGGGTGTAGATGGCCGAGCCGCCGATCCAGGTCTGGATCCCGAACCAGCCGCAGGCCACCAGCGCCCGCATCATCGCCGGGATGTTGGCGCCCACGGTGCCGAACGACGCGCGCAACAGGACGGGGAAGGGGATGCCGTAGCGTGTCCCCGCATGGGCGTTCAGCATCATCTGCAACAGGACGATCAGGTTGCCCAGCGCGATGGTCAGCAGCGCCTGCTTCCAGGACATGCCCTGCGAGATGAGACCGGCCGCCAGCGTGTAGGTGGGTATGCAGACGGCCATGCCCACCCACAGGGCGGCGATGTTCCACAGGCTCCAGCTGCGGTTCGCGGCGGAGACCGGCGCCAGATCCTCGTTGTAGAGGGGGGAGTCGGTGATGCCGTGCCCGAGGCCCATCGGCTCAGGGCCTGACCGTGGCGTTGTAGGTTTCCGGCCGGCGGTCGCGATAGAACTGCCAGACGTTCCGCACCTCGCGGATCACGTCCAGGTCCAGGTCGCAGACCACCACCGCATCGCCCTCGCGCGGTCCCTGCTCGAGGATCTGGCCCCGCGGATCGGCGAAGTAGGACGACCCGTAGAACTCGCCTATGGCCCACGGCTGCTCGACGCCCGGCCGGTTGATGGCGCCAACGTAATAGATGTTGGCGCAGGCGGCGGCCGGCTGCTCCAGCCGCCAGAGGTACTCGCTCAGCCCCGCGACGGTGGCCGAGGGGTTGAAGACGATCTCGGCGCCGCCCAGGCCCAGTTCGCGCCAGCCCTCGGGAAAGTGGCGGTCGTAGCAGATGTAGACGCCGACCTTGCCGACCCTGGTGTCGAAGACGGGATAGCCCAGGTTGCCGGGCCGGAAGTAGAACTTCTCCCAGAAGCCCGGATTGCAGTGGGGTATGTGATTCTTGCGGTACTTGCCCAGGAACGCGCCGTCGGCGTCGATCACCGCGGCGGTGTTGTAGTACACGCCGGTCAGGTCCTCCTCGTACATCGAGACGACCAGCACCATGCCGTGCTTCGCGGCCAGCTCCTGCATCAGCCTGGTGGTCGGGCCGTCGGGGATGCGTTCGGTCAGCTCGTACCAGCGCTCGTCCTGCTCGGCGCAGAAATAGGGACCGTAGAAGAGCTCCTGCAGGCAGGCGATCTGCGCACCCTTGGCCGCGGCCTCCTCGATCAGGGCCACGTTCTTGTCGATCATGGCCTGCTTGATCCTGGCCGTCGGTGCGTTCGCGTCCTCGCACAGGGTGGCCTGGATCAAGGCGCTGCGTACTATCCGTCCCATGCTTTCGGCTCCCGGGTTGGTCCCGTCTGGATCGATCACGATCGAATTAAAAAGATTACTCCAGATACGTGGGCGGAGCCAGAGAAAGATAGGTTGATGAATGACAGGGCCGTGACGATCCTTTGCGGGTGCCGGCTGCGTCCGGCGGTCCGAGGGCGATCCCGCGCTCAAGCACGATCTTCCGGATTCCCGCGAGCACCGGCCCATCCCCAGGAGGCCCCGATGGCTGACGGACAATGGAAACACCCGCCCGCGATGATCGAGGACCTCGATGATGTCGTCCGCGCCACCATCACCACCGCCAGGGGCGACATCGTGCTCGACCTCTATGCCGGATACGCGCCGACGACCGTCAACAACTTCGTTTTCCTGGCGCGCGAGGGCTTCTACGACGGCGTCACGTTCCACCGCGTGATCGGCGACTTCATGATCCAGGGCGGCGACCCGACCGGCACCGGCAGCGGCGGTCCCGGCTACCGCTTCGCGGACGAGTTCGCGGGCAACCCGCTGCGCCACGAGGCCGGCGTCATCTCCATGGCCAACGCCGGGCCGGGCACCAACGGCAGCCAGTTCTTCATCACCCATTCGCCGCAGCCGCACCTCGACGGCCGTCACACCGTCTTCGGCAAGATCGTCGAGGGGCGGGACGTGGTCGATGCCATCGAGCAGGGCGACGTCATGGAGCGCATACAGGTTTAGATGGTGGCAGTCTGGCACGATCTCGGCTACAATCCGGCCGGATGTTGCCCGATCCCCCGAAGAAAGGCGACCTATTGGCGAAGAATCATTTCACTTTCGAGAAACGCAGGAAAGAGCTGGAGAAGAAGAAGAAGAAGGAAGCCAAGCGTCTCGCCAGGCTGGAGAAGAAGACCCGCGACACCGAGCCCGAGACCGCCGGCGAGCCACTGGATGAGGGCCCGTCCGTCTCCGAATTCGAGACCGAGGCCGAGGCCGAAACGACCGAGTGACCGTGGTGAAGGCCCACTGGGAGCACGACCGGATCTACGCCACGGTGCAGTCGATCCCCGGCGGTCGCGTGGCCACCTACGGCCAGGTCGCCGAGATGGCCGGGCTGCCCCGGCGCTGGCGCCTGGTCGGCCGCGCCCTGAAGTCCCTACCCGAGGACAGCGCCATTCCCTGGCACCGCGTCGTCGACGCGCGGGGACGGATCAGCGCGCGCGGCTGCCCCGACGCGGTGGCCGAGCAGCGGATGTTGCTCGAAGTCGAGGGGGTGGTCTTCGGGCCGGGCGGTCGGATAGATCTGGCCCGCTACGGTCTCGACTTCTGAATCCTGCCGCCGCCGCTTTCCCTTGACGCCCGCCCGAGGCTTGTCCCACCATCGTCCCGGATCACCCGCAACCGGGGAGTCAAGGATGACGCACCCAAGCCGCCCAATCCGCCTGCTCGCCGCCGCCGCGGTCCTCGCGTTCGCCGCGCCGCCCTCCCTCGCGCAGATTTCGCTCGAAGTAAGCGAGTTATCCCATTGGTACAACGGACCTTGTCGCGTGGTCAGCCTGGCCGACGGGCGGGTCTACGTGGGCAACGGCACAGCTCTCGACATCGCCGACGTCTCCGAGGGCGGCCCGCCCCGGGCCCTCGGCAAGGTGGCCCTGACGGCCGCCGTCCAGGACATATCGGTCCGCGGGGGGCTGGCGCTGGTGGCGCTGGGGGAGTCCGGGCTGCGGGTCGTCGACGTGAGCGCTCCCGACGCGCCCCAGGTGATCGGCGCCTTCGTCGAGGACGGCTGCGACGTGCGCGGCGTGGCGGCCGCCGAAGGTCGTTGCTTCCTGGCCGACTTCGCCCTGGGCCTGCGCGTGGTCGACCTCGCCGCGCCCGACGCCCCGGTCCTCGTCGCCGAGCTCGATCCGCAGGACGACCTCTCCAGTCTCGTCCTCGACGGCACGCTGCTCTACGTGGCCGACTATTCCGGCGACCTGCGCGTGATCGACGTGTCCAGCCCCGCTCACCCCCAGCAGATCGGCTACTTCGGCACCTGGGGCGGCGCCTACGGCCTCGACGTAGACGGCGCGCACGTCTACCTGGCCGACGGCGTGCTGGGACTGCGCGTGATCGACGTGAGCGACCCCTTCCATCCCGGCGAGGTCGGTTACCTCGACACCGACGGCTGGGCCTACGGCGTGTCGGTGAGCGACGCCCGCGCCTACCTGGCCGACGGCACCCACGGCCTGCGCGTGATCGACGTGGACGACCCGACCGACCCGGTCGAACTCGCCGTCCTCGACACCGACGGCCACGCCTGGAGCGTGGCGGCGGCGGGAGACCGCGCCTACGTGGCCGACTCCTGGCCCGGCCTGCGCATCATCGACCTCTCGGTGCCGTCGCAACCCGAGGAGGTCGGCGGCTACCTGATGCGCGGCGACGCGGCCGCGGTGGCCCGGCGCGACAGCGTGGCCTTCGTGGCCGACGCGGACCACGGTCTGCGCGTCCTGGATCTGCGTGACCCGGACAGCATCTTCGAGACGGCCTCGGTGGATCTGGGCGCGCCCGGCCTGGACGTCGTCCTGAGCGGCGATCACGTCTTCGTGGCCCTGCGCGACGCCGGCCTCGCGGTGATCGATGCGAGCCAGCCGCACATGCCCGTGCCGCTGGGGGTGTACGCGACCGGCGGCGACGCGCGCGCCCTGGCCCTGGACGGCGACCGCCTCTACGTGGCCGCCGGCGATGCGGGGCTGCGCATCATGGACGTGTCGGACCCCGGCGCGCCCTTCGAGATCGGCGCGGCGCCGACGCCCGACCGGGCCATGGACGTGGCCGTGCGCGGCGACCACGTCTTCGTCGCCGTGCGTTACGCGGGCCTGGTGTCCTTCGACGCCCTCAACCCGTCGGCGCCCGCGCCCCGGGACACGCTGCCCCTGGGGGACGAGCCGCTGGCGGTCGCCCTGCTCGGCGACGTGGCCTACGTGGCGTCCGGCGGCGACGGCCTGTACGTGATCGACGCCGCCGACCCCGCGGCGTTGTCGGTGATCTCGCAGCTCCCTGTGCCCGGCTACGCCCAGGGACTGGCCTGCGGCGCGGACTATCTCTACGTGGCCGCCGGCAGCGCGGGCCTGCGCGTCCTGGACGTCGCCGACCCCGCCGCGCCCTACCAGACCGGCTGGTTCACGACCGCCTACGCGCGCGGCCTCTCGGTCGACTGGCGCGACGTGCTGCTGGCCGACGGTTTCGACGGGGTGCGCCTGCTGCGCAACGACATGATCGTGCCGGTGCTGCTGACGGAATTCGCGGCGAGCTGGCGAGACGGCGCGGCCGAGCTGCGCTGGCGTCTGCACGGCGACGCGGACCCCGCAGGATGCCGTCTCGCGCGACGGGAAGCCGGCGTCTGGGCGACGGTGGCGTACGTGACCTCATCCCTCGGATCTCCCGCCGTCTTCGTGGACGGGAGCGCTCCCCGCGCAGGCGCGCGGTACGGGCTTCTGGCCGCTGCGCGGGACGGAGGAGAGAGCCTGTTGGGGGAGACCGTGCTGGCGGCGGCCCCGCCGACGCCGTTGCGCCTGCGCGTCGCGCCCAATCCCTTCAATCCGCGCACGACCGTGAGCTTCGTGTTGACGCAGCCCGGGCAGGTATCGCTCCGCGTCTACGACGCCGCCGGCCGGCTGGTCAGGCGCCTGCACGACGAGCCCATGCCCGCGGGCGACCACGCGATCGGCTGGGACGGCCGCGACGCCGCCGGACGCCCGCTGCCCGGCGCCGCGTATTTCGTCCGGCTGGTGACCGACCGGAATGCGCAGGCCAGCAAGGTGCTGCTCCTGAAATGATCCGGATCAGTTCTCCCGCCAGTCCAGCTCCGGCTGCGGCCGGTTGTCCAGGATCGTCTCGATCCGCTCCAGCAGCTCCGGCGTCAGGTCGGCGGCCACCTCGAGCGCCTTCATGTTCTCGGTCACCTGCTCCACACGCGACGCGCCGGTGATCACCGTGCTCACGTCGTCGTTGCTCAGGCACCAGGCCAGCGCCAGCTGCGACGGGGTGCAGCCAAGCTCCTCGGCCACCGGCATCAGCTGCGCGACCTTGGCCAGGCGGGCCTGGCCCTCGGGACTGTCCAGCCGCGGCCGCAGCCACTGGTAGTTCTCCAGCGAGAAACGCGAGCCGTCGGGCAGGCCGTCGTTGTACTTGCCGGTCAGGACGCCGCTGGCCAGGGGCGACCAGACGGTCGTGCCCAGGCCGATCTCGTCGTAGAGCCGCGCGTACTCCGCCTCGACGCGGTGGCGATGGAACATGTTGTATTGCGGCTGCTCCATCGTCGGCGGGATCAGGTGCTCGCGGCGGGCGAAGTCGTACGCCTGGCGGATCTGCGCGGCGCTCCACTCGCTGGTGCCCCAGTACAGCGCCAGCCCCTGCTGGATGAGATGGTGCATGGCCCAGACGGTCTCGCCGATGGGCGTGTGCAGGTCGGGGCGGTGGCAGAAGAGCAGGTCGACGTAGTCGGTGCCCAGACGCTCCAGGGCCGCTTCGGTGCCCTCGAAGATGTGCTTGCGCGACAGGCCGCGGTCGTTGGGCCCCTGGCCTCCCCAGAAGATCTTGGTCGAGAGCACGAGGTCCTCGCGGCGCCAGCCGGCGCGCCGCAGCACGTCGCCCATGATGCGCTCGGCCTCGCCGTGGGCGTAGGCTTCGGCGTTGTCGAAGAAGTTCACGCCCGCGTCGTAGGCGGCGGTCATGCACGCCTGCGCCTGATCGACCTGCATCTGGTCGCCGAAGGTCACCCAGGACCCGAAGCTCAACGCCGAGACCTTCAGGCCCGACTTGCCGAGGTAGCGGTATTCCATGTCCATCCTCTCCGTTCGTCGGTTCAGGCCCCGCGACGTCCGGCGAACCAGCGGCGCCAGGGGCGGGATCTGTTCAGTGAGATCATCGACAGCGCGACGAAGACGCCGGCCGCGGCCAGCTGCGGGACCGACGGCCCCGTCCCGCCGGCGGCGCCGGCGAGGGTGCGCAGCGGCCAGCCGGTGGCGCGCAGCAGCGCGTCCAGCAGCAGGCCCATGGCCAGGCTGACCAGCACGATGCCGCCCAGGTAGACGCCGAAGAGCAGGCGCCCGAATTCGCGCCGCAACACCAGCATGCCCGCCGCGTTGGTGGCCGGCCCGACCAGCAGGAAGACCAGGGCCGCGCCGGGACTCACGCCGCCGGCCATCAGTCCGGCCGCGATGGGCGTGGACGCCGACGCGCAGACGTACATGGGCACGCCCAGCAGCGTCATCACCGCGTAGACCAGCAGCGGCCGGCCGCTCACCAGCGCGGGGTCGATCCGGGGCAGCAGCGCGGCGATCACCGCCCCGATGAGCAGTCCCGCCAGCAGGCTCGGCAGGATGTCGTCGTAGAACTCGGCGAACCCGAAGCGCCAGGCGCGGCGCCACCAGGGCGCGCCGACCGGGAGGGGGCCGCCGTCGCCGCACGTATCGCCGCAGCCGTTCTCGCAGCCACGGGCTGTCGCGGGCGGGTCTTCGCCGCCGCC
>JAHIYU010000080.1 GCA_018814885.1 bacterium
CGATGGCGTCGGTGAGAAGTTCGGTCCAGTTCATGCAATATCTCCCCTGGCGGATGTGGCGGATCTCGCGCGAACCCAGAGATCACATGATAAGCACGCAAGCCTCAGAAGTCCGCGATCTCGTCGATCAGCGCCGGATCGTCGATGAAGGGGTTGCGGTTGCCCTGGATCGTCTCGATCTGCGCGTTCCGCTCCCGCTCGGCGGCGTCCACCGGGTCGAGGACGTTCCACTCCCTCAGGTCCCTCTCCATGTCGTCGTCCAGGGGCAGCCAGTAGCGCACCGACATGTAGAACATGGCGCGCGCCACGTTGCCCTTGTGGTCGTCGCGGGGCTCGAAGACCGTGATGTCGCGCGCGTCCTGGTCCCGGAAGCTGCCGCTGGGCGTGCCGGCGCCCGCCGCGGCGAGACTGCCGTCGGCGTCGACCCAGAGCTGCCGGGCGTCGTCGGGCAACTCGCCGAAGGGCAGGTTGCCGCGGCTGCCGTTGATCCCCTGGCGCGCCGGGAAGAGATGGTGCAGGTCGGCGCCCTCGACCGTGGTGTTGCGGTCGAAGTGGTACGACGCGTCGAGCCAGCGCGCGTTGCAGGCCCAGGTGTGCTCGACCTGGACGCCCCCGTCCTCGCGGGGCTTGAGCAGCCCGTCGTCCTTCGTCTGGTTGCCGACGCGGGTGCCGCTGTAGACGCAGCGGTAGGTCCCGTCCGGCTCGAGGTCCACCTCGTTGTAGAGGCGTTCCTTGGCGGTGTCGAAGCTGGCGGTCGTGTTCTGCGAGATGCCCTGGTGCAGCTCCCAGGCGATGTCCTGGTCGGCGAGCGTCCAGCCGCCGGCGATCAGGAGCACGGTCAGACCCAGGGCCGTCCAGCCGTTGGCCCTGGTTTCGAGATCGGTCGTCAATGGCATGCTGATCACCCCCTATTCCGGCCCGGCCGGCATCTCGAGCAGCTGCTTGTCCTTCTTGTTGCGGGCCAGGCTCCGCAACTCGTAGACGGTGCCCAGCAGGTCGTGCCAGAACTTGCTGCCGAACCCGAGCCCCAGGCCGGTGACGAGACAGCCGCCGAGGGTGTAGAGGAAGGCGGAGAGTTCGACCGTCGCCGGCGAACGGATCCAGCGGTAGTCGTCCAGGCGCACCCAGCCCAGCGTCGACCACGGGTCCTGCAGGCTGCTCATGATCTCGAAGAAGTTCGCCTTGACGACGATCGCCAGCAGGACGCCGATGGCCATCGTCCGCAGGGAGATCCGGTGCTCGCGGCGGCGCTCCTCCTTCTTGTCGGTCTTGCGATCGTTCAGGTCGGGGTTCTGCAGCTTCAGCAGATTGGTGAGGCGCTCGGCCGTGACGCTCAGCACGGTCAGGATCACCAGCATGTTCACGAACGGATCGAACGAATCCATGGGGGCCTCCTCTCGTAGGCTACGGAAACACGAGGACGATCATTCAGTGGGCGAGATGCGATTCGGATGGGTGGTGGCGCTGTGAAGCGGAGTATAGACGATGCGGACGGGGGTGGCCTGTTGAATTCGAGCGGAAATCCGTCCTGAGCACGCCCGGATGCAGCCACGGTGTCCATCGTGAAACGTCGATCTGCCACTCTGTTCGGTCCGATCCTGTGCCGGATGGAGTTATTGGGAGGCACAGCACACTGGACAGCGCCAAGCAAGTAAACTCTAGCGGACCGCAGCCCGACAATGAAGTCACCAGAATTTCCACCATGGCTTAGTGCGGGGGGGCGGAGAAGGGTGAGAAACGTTTTTTTGCTCCGAAAAGTAGTCTGTATCCAATTTCAGAAAAAGAAGGTTCGCTCCGACAAGTCCAACCCAAATCGGAACCGCAGGGTGGGGTGCAAAGGCTATCAGCCTGTCGGGAAACCATGACTGGGTTTCGTCTGTCTTGTCGTCCTTCACCACAGATTCTCCAGTGAAGCTATTCCAACTGAGTGATGAATGGTATGGATAAACGATAGTCGGAGATTCATTGTCTTTGGCTGGCTGGAGATTGTGTGCCTTTGGTTGCACGTCGCCAGTTGCCACATCGCGCACTTCTATCAAACGATCGGCTCCGGATATCCCGGGGGTGAACACAAGGATTGATTTGCCGTCTGCTGAGAATCTTGCCTGTCGAAGAAGCAGGGATTGCTGTGTGTCGCCGTGAATAAGGGTCAAAGGTCGGCCAGTGTTGATGTCCCAAAGCCAGATACTCTGGGCTACTTGAGTAATAAGCCTGCTGCCATCTGGCGAATACATAAGTTTGCACTTTTGGATTCCCCCGGAATCGTGATGGCCGCGCAATCGCCCGGGGGATATCATGGAATCCCTGTTCCAGAAGCGTATCGTTCCATCTCCACAAGCTGCAGCGATCCTTTCCCCGTGAGGGATGAAAGCGATTGCTTTTATGACAATCATAATGATTTCGCCGCCGGAAATTGGAAGACGGGACGAAGCCACCTCGCTGCCACTCTCAATCTCCCAAACGTAAAGCGTTCCGTCATCCGTGGCCGCGGCTACACGTTGGCCATCCGGTGAAAAAGCAACGCCTGAGATGCCGGAAACACTCCACTTGGCCGCGGGGTTGAATTCACGGACTTGAAGCCCGGTTTCCAGGGCCCAGATTCGAACTGCACCGTCTCCTCCGCCAGTCACTAAGAATCGTTCGTCGGCCGAGAGAGACAGGCTATTTACACCCCACTGCGTGAAACGATTGCTATCGCGCTTGCATGCTTGCCAGACCTTCAATGGTCGGCCCGTTGCGCAGTCGTGGAGGGCGACAGACATGTCTTTGGATCCGCTTACGAGATAATCACCATTGCGAGCAAACGCGAGGCACATGACTGCGTCCTGATGCCCATCAAGCCGCTGAACTTCTTGAAGCGTATCCATGCTCCATAGACGAACGGTTTTCTCGTCTGAGCTGGTGGCCAACACTTTTCCGCCCGGCGCAAGGGCGACGCTTCTCACGCGATTGGGGTGAGCATGAAGCACAGCTCTATCGGTTAGATCTTGCGCTCGACAGATATGCACAGCACCGCTGCCGAGACCAACGACAACAGTGTTGTTATGCGAATCTACCGCTAAGCAAGACACGTCTTGTTCGAACCGCCGTTTCAGCAACACAGCACCGGTTTGCATTGACCAAACGCACAGAGTTCCATCACTCGACCCGCTGACGAGCTTCTGTCCGTCAGTGAAAAAAACTATCGAGGAAACATCATTGGTGTGACCATGAAAAACAGAAGTTTGGCCGACGCCGAGTGGGACAATGGGCGGACGCAATGACCGGAGCCAGTGTGACGTCAAGCCAGCCTGTAGCCGGTAGGCGCGCCATGCGTCAAGCACATTGGATAGCTTCGCTCCCGGCTGCTTCCATGGAAGTCCGTGACGCGGCCATCCCCCGACTGGCGGATCATAGTGCAACTCCGCATCAGGACAATCATACCACCAGCAAGAGTTCCACAAGCATTGGAAAAGTGTCGTTGGATGGCGCGCGATGAAGTGCATGTCACGGCGAATACCCTCTTCAAGCAGTTGGAGAATGCGGCGGCAAGGGCGGTTCTCGTGCAGGACGTTCACCGCGGCACTGAAGTCGCCCGCCAATTCGAAGATAAATCCAGCTTCGACTTTGGCTTCGAGAAAGAATGGATCGGTAAACAGGTTCTCCACTTCGCCCCATTGTCCAGATAACTGCGCTTCTCTGAGCCTTTGCCATGGGAGTTCGTCCACCTTCCGCACATTGGCCGGTCGGGGTGTTGGCGGTAGTCTCTTGGCACGCTGGCGCTGGGCCTCAAGTGATTCACGCCAGTAGTTCTGAGCATGGAGATACTCCGCCAATTCGGTGTGCCCCTTGCGTTTTTTATCATCACTTTCCAGGTACGCTTGTTCGACCGCCTCCCGGAACTGGCCGTGGTAGAAGTCGAGCAGTTCGCCGCGCTGCATCAAGTAGGGACGCAGGAGCTGCACGAGGGCGGCCACATGCCCTTGCGGGTCACCGGGCGACAGGAGTTCCACGAGTTCCTGCTGGCTCAGACCATGCCGGCTCGCACCCATCAAGGAGACGAACCGGGACACCAGTTCCCGCCCGATCTTCTGGCCGGATGCGTCACGGAAACCATCATCATCCTCCAGTCGTTTCAGGATCCAGATAAACAACGCCCGCGTGTCCGGTGGCAGTTGCGCGATGCGATCGGCGATCTCCTCGTACGTGCCCAGCGTGCGGAGTTCCTCCAACGCGACCAGCAGATACAACGGGGTGCCGGCATCGACTTTGGCCGACAGCGCCGCGTGTTGGTCGTCCGTCATGGACTTCCGGTACCGGTGGAGGAATTCCCGGATGATGGCTTCGCGGTCTTGTGCGTCGAGAGGCTGGAGTTCCACCGGCCGGGGTGGTTGACGACGCTGCCGCAAACTGTCCAGCGCCGGGCCGCTCAAGGTGGAGAGAATGATGCCTGCGGTCGCCGGCAGTTCTTCGGGCAGCCAAGACAAGCCGGCAAGCTGGGTGGTGGGATCGAATTGGTTGATGGCGTCGAGGAGAATCACGACGCGTTTCTTGGCGGATGCCTGTTGGAGGATTTCAGCAAACGTCGCCCGGAGTTTCTCCGGGTCTTCCGGTATCTCCGCCGCCAGCGCGGCACCGGTCACCAATTCGTGGCACAACCGCCGCAATGTCCGCCTCACATCGGTCGAACCGGGACTGGCCCCCACGAAATGCGGAATCACCAAGTCCTGCGGGTGGGCTTCCCGGTAATCCTGGCAGAACTTGCCCAGCAACGCCGATTTCCCGCTGCCCGCTTCGCCCGACAGGCACAGATAACCATTCCCGCCCGTGCTTTCGGCGTGTTGCCGGAGTTCGTTCCAGACCGGCTGGCGGCTGCCCAGCACGAAGCGTTGGACTCGTTCCTCGATGAACGCCTCCATCGCCGCGTTCTCTTCGGTGAACTCGTCCGGCTTCTCCCCGGTCGCCGGGCCGAACTCCTGGTCAATGCTCTGCTTGAGATCCGCGCAAACCCTGTCGCCAAACTCATTCAGCCTGATCAGCCGTCGGGATTGTTCATCCCACTGCGCCCGATAGATAAACGGCTGGAGACCGGCCGCGGTGATGGCGGTCTTTAGTTCGGCTAAGGCATCAGCGCCATGGCTGCCGGCCGGCTCGCGACACTCTCCCGGTGCAGCCTCGACCATCGCTGCGGTGGCTGACGGATCGCGGAAATAGAAGTAGGCGAAGCCGCGACTCGTGAGGTCGCGATCCAGCACTCCATAATGGACCTCATCGGCCGTAATGGAGCGGGTCTTACCGGGTGGCACCCAGCCGTACCGTCCACCGAGCATGCAGAGGAACCGGGGCCGACATTCGTCCACGATTTCGCGACAGACCGAAAGCGCATCCTGTTCCGAGGTCACGCCCCAACGCAGGTCCACATCCACGAGATGAATGCGCCGCTGTAGCAGTTCCTGCCGCAATTTGGGGAAAACGAACCGCACGAGATGATCCCGTTCCGCCTGCATGTCCCGGAACGTTGATGAAATAAAAACTCGAACCGTTCGCCAAGCGGCAGTCATGGTTCCTTACCCTCAATCGCCAATGCTTCGGTCCGGCACCTGTCCCTACCAATCACTCCGTCCGCATCGTCTTCTTGCGGTTGCCATGAAACGAGCATAGCTTACACGGATGTTCAAAATCATCGTTCTAGCACTCGTTTCGGCCTTCCGCTCCCGGCAACGGCTCGCTTTGGAGAACGCCTCCCTCCGCCGCCAGATCGAGGGCCTGCGGCGAAACACAAGTCGTCCCCTGGCGGGCACGGCCATGCATCATCTCTGCGTGTCGCGATTCGCCATTCCTACCTGAACTCAAATCACTCCTGCATGCTGCGAGCGCGCCGGAGGGCAGGGCTTGCGTCAGGCGAGGGATGAGCTCCGATCTGCTCCCGGAGCCGGGCGTCCATGAAGCCGGCGAACGGCTTCAAGTGCAAGTACAGTGCGGCGAACGAAATGACCGTTCTGAAGGCCGGTGGATTATGCAGAAAACAGTCGACCAGAGCCCTCCAGTAGGGACCGCAGACTTCCGGGTCGCGGATACCCAGGCGCCAGCTGATACGCAGGAAGGACTGGATATCGCGCCACAAGCGGGGGAGCACATTGGGGAGTCTGTCCGGTATGGGATCGAGCGTGCGCGCCATGCGGCGTACCCGGCCGAAGAAGCTCGCCGGATGATAGATCGACCTGAGAACCGCCCGGTAATCCCGGAGAATGTCCGAGCGGGGACGCAGGGTATCGAAATTTAAGCCCGACGTGCACTGATCGGCATCGTCGTCTGTCGCCAGGCGGTCGGAATCGGCGTGAAGCCGGCCCTCTTGGTGCAATCGCCGGGAAAGCTGGGTGTTCGGCAACGCATACAGAAGGCCTACCATGCAGATAGGGATGGCCATCTCCTCGATGCACTGGGTCATCGCCTGAGCCACGGAATCCGTCTCCGCATCGAATCCGATGATGAAACCTGCGTTCACGAAGATGCCAGCCCGATAGATTTTGTAGATGCTTTCGGCAAAATCCCTGCCCGCGTTCTGCCTCTTCTTGACGCTTAGCAGCGTCCGGGTGTCGGGGGTCTCGACGCCAATGAAGATGGCGAAAAATCCACTCCGGCGCATCAGGCCCAGTATCTCGTCGCTGTCCGCCAAATTCAGGCTCGTGTTGGCCGAGAACGCAAATGGATGGCCCCTGCGCTCGTTCCAGCCACAGAGCGCCACCAGGAACGGCCGGACGATCTTCTGACTTCCAATAAGGTTGTCATCGACGAAATCGACGTGCCCGCGGTAACCGAGCTCGTAAAGAGCGTCCAGCTCGCGGAACATCTGCTCGTTGGTCTTGAAGCGGGGGACGCGCCCGTTCAGCTCGATGATGTTGCAGAACTCGCAATTGAAAGGACAGCCGCGCGAGTACTGCACCCCGACGTTCATGTAATGCTGGAGCTTGAGCAGATCGAAGCGGGGCGGCGGCGAGCCATGGAGGCTCGGAAAGGTCCGCGAGACAAAGATGCCGCGCCGATCGCCCCGGCGCCAGGCCGCCAGGAAATCGGCCATGATCTCCTCGGCCTCGCCGAGAATCCGGAACTCCACTTCCTCGTACACGGACGGACTACAGGTCACGTCCGGTCCGCCCAAGACCACCGGCCTGTTCCTGGCGTGGGCCAGGGCGATGACCTGCTTGGTATCGGCCTGCTGGGGCAGCATGCTGCCGATCATGACTAGGTCGGCCCACTCGAGGTCGCCGTCTGGCAGCTCCTCGATGTTGCGATCGACTAGCCGCACGGACCACTCTTCAGGTAGGAGCGCGGCCACCGTGATCAACCCCAGCGGCGTGGCCGAGTACCTTCGGCCCGCGACGGCGCAGGTCTCCCAGTAGTTCCAGAACGAGTTGGGGCTGAAACGGGGAAACACCATCAGGACATTCACGTCGTTCTTGGGCAAAGGGGCTCCTGTTCCCGTCGAGATTGAGGGGGTACGGGGGTGTGATATCCCGGACCCCGTGAGACAGATTCGCAGCTATTCTAGCATAGTTCTCGGGGCCCGAAAGCTGTCTAGTCAAGTGGGCAGTTTATAAGTAGAGATCTACCCATTTGGCCGTTAACTCAACCCTGGTAAGCCGCCGCCTCTGGCGGCGAGACTCGAAATGGCTCTGCCGTAACGGCGTGCATATATGATATACGGTCTCCTTTCCCAGAACTGCCCAGTTCAAAAGGAAAGGAGACCGAGATGCGAGAATGGC
>JAHIYU010000081.1 GCA_018814885.1 bacterium
CGCCGCAGGTCCGCGGCCGCAAGGGCCGACGTCGCCGGCGCGACGAGCGGGAGCCAGCGCGGAGGCCTGTCCTCCCAGCGGCGCCAGAGCGACCCGGCGGCGCGGGTGAGACGGCTGCGGCGTTCCAGCACGATGCGCCCGCTCATCCGATCTCCTCCGGCTCGAGCAGCGACTCCGCCAGCCGGCGTGCGCAGTCGGCGATGTCGGCCTCCCCGGCGTCGGGGGGCACCGCGATCGCTTCGCCTTCGACGGCCTCGATGCGCGTGAACGGCAAGGGTAACACCGTGCGGTCCCAGTTGCCGAGGTTGAGATGGCGACCGCACCTGACCGTCAACGGCACGATGGGGGCGCCCGTCAGCCGGGAGAGCTGGATCACGCCGTCGCGCACCACGCCGAAGGGACCGCGGGGCCCATCCACGGCGATGCCGACGGACGAGCCTCCCTGCAGGGCGTCCAGCAGGCTCCGGAAAGCCCGTCCGCCCTGCTTGCCGGTGGAGCCGCGGGCGAAGGAATAGCCGTGCCTGCGGAGCGTGTTGATCAGTATGTCACCGTCCGGGCTGCGGCTGACCAGGAGGGTGGGGCACGCCGTCTTGACGTGGAGGATGGCCGGGATCATGTCCCGGTGCAGGCAGGCGAAGATGACGGGGCTGTCGCCCGGCCGACGTCCGGTGCCGCCGCCGTCGAGCCGGACGCTGCCGGACAGCATCCGGTAGAGAACGGGCGTGAGCCACAGTTTGAGACGGCCCGGCATCTGTCTCCTACCCGACAAGTGAAAGCGCGGCATCGGCGGCGCGGTTCCAGACGCCCGGAGCGCCGAGCGTCTCGCGCAGCGCGTCCACGCTCGAGGCGAAACGCGCCCGTCGCGAGCCTCGGGTCAACCAGTCGGCGAGATCCTGCGCCAGCCCGTCCGGCGTCGCCGCGTCCTGCACGAATTCGCGGACCAGTTCGCGATCGAGGACCAGGTTCGCCAGTCCGATGCGCTTGATGCGCACGAGCCGGCGGGCCACCAGGTGGTTGAAGGCAGACGTCCGGTACGCGATCGCGTGGGGGACTCCCGCCAGAGCCGTCTCCAGCGAAGCCGTGCCGCTGCAGACCAGGGCGAGGTCCAGTTCCCGCAGCAGCTGGTCCAGGGGCGCGTCCGAAACATCTGCGCCGGCGTCGCGCACCGGAGCCAGCGCATCTTCGCGGACGCCCGGGGCGCGGCTTACGACACATCTGAAACTACGGTGCGGAGCGAGACTCTTCAACCGTGCCACCGTTTCCAGCATCAAGGGCAGGAGCATGTCGAGTTCCTGGCGTCGGCTGCCCGGGAGCAGACCGACCGTCAGGACAGACGACGCCGAGATGAAGCGCGCTTCCCGGGCCCTCCTGTCGCGGTCGGCAACCGACTTGTCGTATCCCTCGATCAGGGGATGACCCAGCCAGACCGCGGGAACGCCCCTCGCCCGGAAAAAAGCCGGCTCGAAGGGAAGCACGGTCCCGACGAGATCCGCGGCGCGGCGCAATCTGCCTGCGCGCCAGCCTCCCCAGGCCCAGAGCTGCGGGGCCACGAGGTAGAAGACGGGCACGCCGCGATGCCGGGCGTGGGAGGCGAGTCCCAGGTTGAAGCCGGGGAAATCGACCGGCACGCAGAGGTCGACGCCGCCGCCGGCCAGATGCCGCCGCAGCGTCCGCCGCGCACGCCAGAGGGTGGGCAGGGCGGCCAGGACCTCGCCGAAACCCATGATCGAGAGCGCCGACCGCTCGCAGACGATCTCCACACCGGCCGCGGCGAGGATCTCCCCGCCGAGAGCCGTAAAACGGGTTTGCGGGCGGCGCGCACGCAGGGCGCGGACCAGTTCGGCGCCGTAGCGCTCGCCGCTGGCCTCGCCGCAGGCGAGAAAGACGTGCAGGGATGCGGAGACCGGCTGATCCGGCATGGCGCGGCTCCTCACGGGAAAACGGCGGGACGGATCCCGCCGCCATGACCACCCGTCGGCGGAATCAGCGTACGATGCCGCGCTCGGACCTGCGAATGAAGGCCATCAGCTCCTCGAGATGGGTATCGAGCTGACAGACCAGCGCCATCTTCTCGAGGGCCTGGCTGACGTTCAAGCCGCTGCGGTATAGCAGCCGGTACGCCTTCTTCAGGTTCACCAGGGCCTCCTCGCTGAAGCCGCGCCGCTTCATGCCCACGCTGTTGAGACCGGAAACCTCGGCGGGGCTGCCGGCAACGCGTATGAACGGCGGCACGTCCTGGGCGACGCGGCTGCCGCCGCCGATGAAGGCGTGCGCGCCGATGCGGACGAACTGGTGTACGGGCGTCATGCCGCCGAGGATCGCCCAATCCCCGATGGTGACGTGCCCCGCCAGGTTGACGGCGTTGGCCAGGACGATGTTGTCGTTCAGGACGCAGTTGTGCGCGACGTGCACGTAGGCCATGAGCAGGTTGTTGTCGCCGATGCGGGTCTTCTCGTTCTCGCCCGAGGCGAGGTGGATCGTGACGTATTCGCGGATCGTATTGTTGTCGCCGATCTCCACGTAGCTGATCTCGTCGGCGTACTTGAAGTCCTGGGGGGCCAGACCGATGACGGCGCCCGGGAAGATCTTGTTGCAGTTGCCGATGCTGGTACGCCCGTCGATCACCACCGAGGAGGCGATCTCGCAGTCCGCGCCGATGGTCACGTTGGGACCGATCACGGTGAAGGGACCGATCCTCACGTTGTGGCCGATCGTGGCGTCGGGATGCACGACGGCAGTCGGATGGATCTCCGGTTTGCGCACGGGCCGCAGTTCCGACGCCCGTTTCATGTTCGCTGACAAGCTATCCTCCCCGGCCTGGACCTCAACGGTCGACGATCGTCGACATGAGCTTCGCCTCGGCTACCTTTTCCCCGTCCACGTAGGCCACCCCGCTCATCTTGCAGATGGGGCCGCGCATCTTGACCATCTCCAGTTCGAAGCGGATCTGGTCTCCGGGCGTGACGGGCTTCCGGAATCTTGCTCCATCGATACCGCTGAAGTAAACAAGTTTCGACTCCGGATTTTCAATACTGCTCATCAGCAGCACGCCGCCGACCTGCGCCATGGCCTCGGTGATCAACACGCCCGGCATGATCGGATGGTCCGGGAAATGGCCCTGGAAGAACGGTTCGTTCACGCTGACGTTCTTGATGCCGACGACCCTCTTGCCGGTCTCGAACTCGATGATGCGGTCGACCAGCAGGAAGGGATACCGGTGCGGCATGACCTTCATGATGGACGAGATGTCCCAGTACTGCGGCTTGCGCGGCGGATAGATGCGCGTCGACCTGCGCTCCTTGCGCGCCAGCACGCGCGCAAAGGCCAGGTTCCCGTCGTGGCCGCTGCGTCGCGCGATCACGTGTCCCTGGATGGGCATGCCCACCAGCGCGAGGTCGCCGATCATGTCGAGGATCTTGTGCCGGACGAACTCGTCGGGGAAGCGCAGCGGCAGATCGTTGACCAGTCCGCCGTCCTCCACGATAAGGGCATTCTCCAGCGTGCCCCCCTGTCCCAAGCCCATGGACTGGAGTTTCTCCACGTCGTCGCGCAAGGCGAAAGTGCGGCAGGGAGCGATCTCGCGTTTGTAGACATCCGGCCTGATCTCGCAGCTGAACTCCTGGATGCCGATCAGGGGATCGGCGTACTCGATCTGGCACGTGATCCGGTAGCTGTCGCAGGGCACGACCTGCAAGGAGACCTCGCCGTCGCTCCAGGACATGGGCGTGTCGACCTGCAGGTAGTAGCTGGGCAGACCCTGGTTCACGATCCCCCCGGACTCGAGCAGCTCGACATAATCGATGGTGCTCCCGGCCTTGGGCTCGGGGGGTTCCGGTCCGTCGAGATCGATGTAGCAGTTCGTTACTCCCAGGCCCGCCAGGGCCGAGAGCACGTGTTCGACGGTCTGGATCTCGGCGCCGCCTGCGGCCAGCTTGGTATTGCGCATGCCGCCGTGATCGGCGGGAACGTTCTCGATCAGGGCCGGAACTTCCACCCGTCCGTCCGGCGTATCGACCCTGAACACGAGCCCGGTATTGATCGGCGCCGGCAGGAAAGCGATGGTGGCCGGGGCACCCGAATGCAGGGCGGTGCCGGTCATCGCGACCCTTTCACCCACGGTCTTCTGAAGGTAAAGCACCTCAGCTCTCCTCGTCCTTGACGCCCAGGATCTCTTCCAGCCGGATCAGGCGCTTAAGGAACTCCGGCAGACGGTGCGTGAGCGCCACCAGCTTGAAGCCGCGTCTGAATTCGACGGCCGGATAGCCGAACACCGTCTGGCCGCTCGGCACGTCGCGCGTGAGACCGGATTTTGCCGCCACCTTCACGCCGTCGCCAAGGGATAAATGATCCCCCATGCCCACCTGGCCGCCCATCGTGACGCCGTCGCCCACCACGCAACTGCCGGAAATGCCCGTCTGGGCCGAGATGGCGGTATTGGCGCCGATGCGGACGTTGTGGGCGATCTGCACCAGATTGTCGATCTTCGTCCCGGCCCCGATCCGCGTTTCACCCGTCGTGGCCCGGTCGATGCAGCTGTTGGCGCCGATCTCCACGCGGTCCTCCAGGACGACGATCCCGATCTGGGGAATATGCACCAGGCCCTCGGGACCCGGATGGAAGCCGAAGCCGTCGCTGCCGATGACCGCGCCGGGATGCAGGATCACCTGTCGCCCCAGACGACAGCGCTCGCGGATCGTCACGTGCGCGTGGATCAGGCAATCCGCGGCGACCTGGACGCCCGGCTCTATCACGACGTGGGACCCTATCCGGACGCCGGACGCAATTTTCACACCTGCGCCGATGACCGCGTAGGCACCGATCGAGGCGACATCGCCCAGTTCGGCGTTTTCATGCACCAGGGCGGTGGGATGGATGCCGGTCGGGAAGACGTCCGTGATCTCCGGGGCAAAGAGCTGAAGGATGCGCGTGAAGGTGGCGCGGGGGTTCTCGGCACGCAGTACCGGCAGCTTGCAAGCCACGTCTGCTCCCACGACGGCGGCCGACGCGCCGGAATGCTCAAGATCGGCGATACGACGCCCGTTCTCGGCGAAGGTGATATCGCCGGTACGCGCCTCGGCGATCCCGGCCGCGCTCCGGATCTCGGGATCCCCGTCTCCGTCCCTGGGCACGCCCAGCAACCGGGAAAGCTCGCTCAGACGGTAAGCCATGCTACTCTTCCACACCACGCACGAGCGCCGACAGGATGCGATCCGTCAGATCCACCTCGGGATCGATGTAGACGGTGGTCAGGGCGGCCGTATCGATGATGATCCCGAATCCCTCTTCCTTGCCCACCCTCTCCGCGATGAGCTTCACCTGGTCGATGATCGGCTGGATCTTGACCTTGTACTCGTTCTCGGCCTTGGTCTCCAGGGACTCCCGGAAGGTGAAGTAGTCGCTCTTGCGATCCTCGAAATCCTGCATCTTCTGGCCCAGGGCGTCCTCCCCCAGCAACATGCGCTGGCTCTCGATCTCCTCCGCCAGGCGCTGCAGCTCCTTTTCGCGGTCCGTGATGTCCCGCTCCAGATCCTGCAGGAACTTCTGGTACTGGGTCTGGGCATCCTTGGCGGCGCCGTATTCCTGCACGATGCGCTCCGAATCTATGACGCCCAGGGGTTTGACGTCCGCGGCGAGTGCGGCGGCGGGCACGAGGCCCAGCAGGGCCGCCAAGGCCACCGTCGGGAAAGCGAACGTCTTCAGGACTCTGTTCATCATCAACTCCTCGTGCTGGGGCACTGTCGCTGCAGGCGTTTGACGTCACTAGAAGAAGGTGCCGAAATTGAAGTGCGGTTCCCAGCCGGGGCCGCCGGCGCGATCGAAACCGTAACCATAATCGAACCCGATGGTCCCCATCATGGGCACTTCGACACGGATACCGAAACCCGCGCCCTTGCGCAGGTTCGTGAAATCAGCCTCGCCGAAACTGTTCCAGGTGTCTCCCTGGTCGACGAAACCTAGCAGTTGCACCGCCTGCGTCAAGGGGTAGAGGATCTCGGTGCTCATGATCGTATAGAACCGGCCGCCGATGAAGCCGGGATTGCCGCGGGGCACGATCTCCAGATCGCGATACCCCCGTAGCGGATAGACGCGGTTGCCGCCGAGCCGGAACTTCTCGTAATCGGGCACGCCGTCGGGATTGTCCAGGCCGTGGATCAGGCCCATGGCGGTCCGCAGGTTCAGGGCGAACCCCCCGGGCAGCTTCTGGTAGTAGGAATGCTTCAGAAGATGCTTCTGATACTCTATCTCGCCGCCGAACGGCCCGCCGGAGAGTTCCACGCTGTAACTGGATCGAGAGCCGGCGGTCGGGAAGAACGGGTTGTCGGTCGAATTGCGGGAGAAGCTCAGGGTCACGGCGCTCTTGGTGCGCGGCCAGTCGACCTCGTCGAGGCGCTCGAATTCCAGTTCGTCCGACCCGACCTGATCCTCCAGGCTGTCCAGGTAGTTGATGTAACCGTAGCTGAAGTTGGACAGACGGGTCTCCGAGAGCTCGTAGCGCAGGCCGAGGCGGCTGTAACGGGTTCCCGGCAGCCGGCGGCCCAGGCGTAGGGCCAGACCCCTGATCCGGCTCTCGTAGAAGTCGTCGAAGTTATACTGGTACCGGTCGAAGAGATCGGCGCCCACGAGCATGGGACGGCCCATGAACCAGGGCTCCGTGAAGTTCAGGTCCACGTAGCGCTGGCGGCTGCCGAACTGCCAGGCCAGGCCGATGTTCTGTCCCTTGCCGCGGAAATTCGTCTCCGCGATCTGGATGAAGCCGGTGGCCGAGGTCTGGGCGCTGTAGGCCATGCCGAAAGAGAACTGGCCCGTCTGCTTCTCCTTGACCTTCATGATCAGATCGATGTCGCCGGAGGTGTCGGCCGGCCTGAAATCCACCTGCACGTCCTCGAAGTATCCCAGCTGGAAGATGTCCCGCTGGGTCAGGCCCACAAGGGAATTGCTGAAGAGGTCCCCGGGGAAGACGTGCATCTCGCGCAGGATCACGTCGTCGAAGGTCTTGAGGTTCTCGACGATCGTCACGTCGCGCACGTGCGCCGGCTCGCCCTCCTGGAAGCGGAAGACCACGTCGACGACGTTATCGCGTATGTCCCGCTCCGGCTCGATGGTGATGTAGATGTAACCGCTGTCCCAGTAGAGGGAGTGCAGGGTCTGGACCGTCTCCTGGTAGTCGCTCTCGCGGAAGATGTCGCCCTTTTCCAGCAGGATGAGGCGCGCGACCGCGATATCGTCGAAGACCGTGTTGCCCTCCCAGTTGATCCGGCCGACGGTGTACTGGGGTCCCTCGTCGATGCGGATCAGCAGATCGAGGCGCTCGTGGTTCTCGACGAACTCCAGGTCCACGTCCGTCACGGCCGCGTCCAGGTAGCCGTGGTCGCGGTAATGCGCGCTGATGCGCTGCTTGTCCTCCTCGAACTGCTGTTTCTTGAAGGTGGAGCTCTTGAGGAAGCCGCCCGTGCTCTGCTTCATCTTGCCCCGCAGTTCGTCGTCGCTGAAGACCGTGTTGCCCGCGAAGGCGATGGTGCGGGCCTTCACCTTGCGTCCCTCGACGATGGTGACGACCAGATCCTGGAGGTTGCTGGCATCGACCACCGACGAATCCAGATGGGCCGACATGTTGTAGTAGCCCTTCTCCTGGTAGAGCTCGCGCAGGGGCGCCAGCTCGCGGATCAGCACGGCCGGGTTCGCGAATTGACCCACCTTGGGTCCGAAGGCCTCGCGCAGATCGTCGTCCTTGACCTTGTCGTTGCCCTTGAAGGCGACCTGCTTGATGCGGGGGAATTCGCGCAGGTTGAAGATGAGGCGCACGCCGGCGTCCTCGTCCTGACGATAGACGAAGATGTCGGAGAACTTGCCCGTCTTGAACAAGTTGCGGATGGCGGCGGCCACGGTCTCTTCCGAGAAGGTGTCCCCCTCCTCCAGTTCCGACCAGGCCCTGACCTGCCTGGCCCCGACCGTGCGGGCGCCGACGACGTCGATGGCGGAGATGGTCCGCTCGGTCGTCTGGACGGAGAGTGCGCTCGCGGAGGCCAGCAGCAGGAGCCACGGCCCTGCGCGCCTGAAGCACATACGTTTCATCCCGTCTTTCCGGTTCGTGTGCGGCGGCCTGCGCGCCCCGGCCGGGACCCGCTTGAGCCGAGGCATGGTAACAGAGGGCTCTGCACCTGGCAACTCCGCGGCGCGCCGCCCTTGTACGCGGGCGAATATCCGGGGTTCCCTACTGGAAGCGGAGAAAAAAAATGCGGCACTCACGGCAGGAAAGCAAGGACGGGAAGCCTCGACCTCCCGTCCCTGGCGGCGCGCGATCAGTCGCGACCGGGATCCGGCAACGTCTCTATCATTCAGGACCGGGGGGCGCCTTGCCGACACCCGCGGGCTCCTGGTCCTCCTCGCCGAGCTTGGCGGTGGAGAACTTCAGCACGTCGTTGCCGCTGTCGACCGTGACGCGGCTGTTGTGGGAGATCTCGCCGCGCAGCAGCTTCTCGCTCAGGGGGTCCTCCACGTACTTCTGGATGGCCCGGCGCAGCGGACGCGCTCCCTGTTCCGGATCGAGTCCCACGCGGCAGAGGAAATCCTTGGCCCCGTCGGTGAAGTCGAAGACGATGTCCATGTTCTTCAGCCGCATGTTGACGTCGCCGAGCAGGATCTCGACGATCTGGCGCATGTCCTCCAGATGGAGCGAGCGGAAGAAGATCAGCTCGTCGACCCGGTTGAGGAACTCGGGGCTGAAGGTCTTGCGCAGGTCCTGGTCGATGGCCGACTTGATGCGGACATCGGTGGCCTTCTTCTCCTCGGAGCCGAAGCCCAGGGCCTTGCTGTCCTTGGCCTGGCGGCTGCCCACGTTGGAGGTCATGATCACCACCGTGTTCTTGAAGTTCACCGTGCGGCCGAAGCTGTCCGTGAGCTGCCCGTCCTCGAGCACCTGCAGCAGGATGTTGAAGACGTCGGGGTGGGCCTTCTCGATCTCGTCGAGCAGGATGACCGAGTACGGCTTGCGCCGGACCTTCTCCGTCAACATGCCGCCCTCGTCGTACCCCACGTAACCCGGCGGGGCGCCGATGAGGCGCGAGACCGCGAACTTCTCCATGTACTCGCTCATGTCGACGCGGATCAACGACGACTGGTCGCCGAACATGAACTCCGCGAGGCGGCGCGCGACCTCCGTCTTGCCCACGCCGGTCGGGCCCGTGAACAGGAAGGAGCCGATGGGGCGGCGCGGGTCGCGCAGGCCGGCCCGGTTGCGCCGGATGGCCTTGGAAACCGCGTCCAGGGCCGGCTCCTGGCCGATGATCCACTTGCGCAGCTCGTCTTCCATGCGCAGCAGCTTCTCGGTCTCCTCCTCCTCGACCTCGGCCACCGGGATGCCCGTGATGTCCGCGATCACACGGCAGACCAGGCGGATGTCCACGCAGGCGGCGTTGTCGCTGGATTCGACCTTCCAGTTCTTCTTGAGATCGGCGAGCTTGCGTCGCAATTCCTTCTCGTCGTCCCGGTAACGGGCGGCCTTCTCGAACTCCTGCGCCTGGATGGCGGCCTCCTTCTCCTTGACCACCTCGTGGATCTGGCCCTCGAGATCGCGCAGGTCGGGCGGCATCACCGCCATGGACAGGCGGGCCCGCGATCCGGCCTCGTCGATCACGTCGATGGCCTTGTCCGGCAGCGCGCGGCCGGAGATGTAGCGGTTGGACAGCCAGACGGCCGCCTTGATGGCCTCGTCCTCGAACTTGACCCGATGATGCGCCTCGTAGCGGTCGCGCAGGCCGAAGAGGATCTCGACCGTCTCCTTCTCGGTGGGCTGGTTGACGATGATCGTCTGGAAGCGGCGTTCGAGCGCGCCGTCCTTCTCGATGAACTTGCGGTACTCGTCCATGGTCGTGGCGCCGATGCACTGGATCTCACCGCGCGAGAGGGCAGGCTTGAGCATGTTGGAGGCGTCGATGGCGCCCTCGGCCCCGCCCGCACCGACGATGGTGTGCAACTCGTCGATGAAGAGGATGATGTCCTCGGATTCGCGTATCTCGGCCATGATCTGCTTGAGCCGCTCCTCGAATTGGCCGCGGTATTTCGTTCCCGCCACGACACTTGCGAGATCCAGCGAGACGATCATCTTGTTGCGCAGGGTGACCGGTACCTGCCCCTCCACGATGCGCGACGCGAGTCCCTCGGCGATGGCCGTCTTGCCGACCCCCGGCTCGCCGATGAGCACCGGATTGTTCTTCTTGCGCCGCGACAGGATCTGGATGACGCGTTCGATCTCGGGCAGGCGGCCGATGGTGGGATCGAGCTTGCCGTCGGCGGCCATCTGGGTCAGGTTGCGGCCGAACTGGTCCAGCACGGGCGTTTCCTGCTTCTTCGCGTCCTGGGCCTTCTCCCGGGGGCGGTCGCTGGATCCCAGCATCTTCAGCACCTCGCGCCTGACCCGCTCGTGACCCGCGCCCAGATCGTTCAGCACGCGCGCCGCCACGCCCTCCCCCTCCTTGATCAGGGCCAGCAGCAGGTGTTCGGTGCCCACGTAGTTGTGGTTGTGGATGCGCGCCTCGTCGATGGAAATCTCCAGCACGCGCTTGGCCCGGGGCGTGAATGGTATCTCGCCGATGGTGATGGTGCCACTCTGGGAATTGATGATCTCGTCGATGGACTGCTGTATCTGCACGAAATCCACGCCCAGGCGCTGCAGGACGCGCGCGGCGATCCCTTCACCCTCCCTGATGATGCCGAGCAGGAGATGCTCGGTACCGATGTAATCGTGCTGCATGCGCCCGGCCTCGTCGCGGGCCAGGAAAAGAACCTTGCGCACTCGCTGGGTAAAGCGGTCGTTCATGCTGTCGCGCCTCCATTCGCCTTGCTTCGGGGCAGGGTCAGCGGCGAGGACCGCGCTGCCTGCCGACAATATACGGTACGCCCGGCACATCGACCACAGACCGGGCAGCATCTTATCATAGTATCGTAAGATTGGGCAGTGACTTGAGGAATCCTGAGCATCGATCAGTCGGAGGCGCCGTCCGCCTCGAGCCGACCCTCGGCCAGCAGAAGGCGGCGATCGGCCCGGGCGGCCAGGGCGTGGGAGTGTGTCACGACGATCAGCGAGCTGCCGGATGCGTGCGCGAGGTCGAAGAGGATGTCCGCCAGCTCGGCGCTCAGGCTGCGGTCCAGGTTGCCGGTGGGCTCGTCCGCCATGATCACGGCCGGCGCGTTCATGAAGGCGCGGGCCACGGCGACACGCTGCTCCTCGCCGCCGGACAGCTCGCCCGGCAGGTGATCGAAGCGGCCGGACAGGCCCATCCTCGTCAGCAGTTCCTGGGCGCGGGCGACGGCCGCGTCGTCCACCCGGCCCGCCATGCGCACCGGCAGCAGGACGTTCTCCAGAGCCGTGAAATCGGGCAGCAGGAAATGGAACTGGAACACGAAGCCGACATGCTCCCGCCGCCATTCGCTCCAGACCGAGGGAGGTGCGCCGCTCAGACGCGCGCCGCGGAACTCGATCACGCCCGCGCTGGCGTCGTCGAGCCCGCTGAGCAGGTTGAGCAGGGTGCTCTTGCCGGCCCCGCTGGCACCCATGACGGCGACGCTCTCGCCCGCCGCGAGATCGAAATCGCATCCACCGAGGACCGTGAGGTCGCCCCCCGATCTCGGGAACACCTTGCCCAGCCCGCGGCACGACAGCAGAATCGACACGTCAACTCCCGAGATCAGGTGTAGCGAATGATGTCCATGGGTCGCAGACGCGCCGCTTCCGCGCTGGGCAGGAGCGTCGCCAGCAGGGTGATGCCCATGCCCACCGCCCCCACCAGCAGGAAGTCCGCGGCCTGCGCCACCACGGGTACATGATCCACGAAATACACGTCGCCCGGCACGGAAATCCCCACGCGATCCAGGTACAGGTAGCCCAGGTAGCCCAGCAGGCTCCCGAGCGCCGTGCCGACCGCACCCACGAACAGGCCGTCCAGCACGAAGATGCCCTCGATCTGGCGCTTGCGGGCGCCCATCGAGAGCATGATGCCGATCTCGCGCCGCCGCTCCCCGACCATCATGGTGAGGATGCCCACGATGTTGAAGGCGGCGACCAGGATGACCAGACCCAGCAGGAGGAACATCAGGATCTTCTCTATGCTGACCCACTGGAAGAGGTTTCGATTGAGGTCGATCCAGTCGTTGCAGTGGAAGGCGAAAGGTCCCAGGGCGGTCTCGATGGCGTCCGCCACCTCGGGCGCGCGCATCATGTCGGCGACCTTGACCCCGATGCCGGTGGCGCCTTGGGGGTCGTATCCGAAGAAGGCGCGCGCGTCGTCCAGGGGCATGTAGACGAACCGGGCGTCGAAATCGTACAGGCCGGTGTCCAGGAAGCCGGCCACGACGAAGCGCCGGCTCTCCGCCTCCAGGTTCCGCAGGTCCAGGTCGCCGCTGGGGGCGGTGATGGTCACGGTGTCCCCCAACCCGGCGTACAGCGAGGCGGCGAGCTCCGCGCCGAGCACGATGCCGGGGAATCCGCCTTCCCCGCGCAGCGCCGCCAGGGAACCCTCGCGCGGGTGGATCAGGTGCGAAAGCGGCGTGACCGTCTCCTGCAGGTCGGGATCGACGCCCCAGACGACGCCGCCGCGGTGCTGCGGCTGCACGGCGCGACCGCGCGACGTCACCACGACCTCCTGGCGCACGAAGGGCGCGACGCCGGTGACCTCGGGGATCCGCCCGATGCGATCGACCGTCTCGCCGAGCCGTTCGAATCCCGAGGGAGTGCTGGTCACGACCGTGACCATGGGCATGTTCTCGATGAAGGTGCGGCGGAGTTCGGCGTGCAGGCCGTTCATGATGGCCAGGGTGAGATCGAGGACCATGACCCCGAGGGTGATGCCGGCGACGGCGGTCACGGTCACGCGGTTGACGAAGCGCGAACCGCCCCGGTTGCGCAGGTAGCGTCCGGCGATGTATGCAGCGAAGCGCATGGTCTTCCCCGGCGGCCGCGCGGACCGCCCTGACAGTTAGCCCTCGGGTCGCAGGGCCGGAAACAGCACCACGTCGCGAATGGAGCGGCAATCCGTCAAAAGCATGACGATGCGGTCCAAACCGACGCCGAGTCCGCCCGTCGGCGGCAGTCCGGTCTCCAGGGCTTCCAGATAATCCTCGTCCAGGACCTGGGCTTCGTCGTCGCCCTTGGCCCGCAGCTCCATCTGCGCCTCGAAGCGACGGCGTTGATCGCGTGGGTCGTTGAGCTCCGAGAAGGCGTTGCAGATCTCGAAACCGGCCACGAAGGCCTCGAATCGCTCGACCAGATCGGGGTCGTCGCGGTGGCGCTTCGCCAGGGGCGAGAGCTCCAGTGGATGGTCGACGACGAAGGTGGGCTGGATGAGATCGGGCTCCACCAGGGCGCCGAAGAGCGCGTCGAGGATCTTGTCGGCCCCATGCCGGGCTTGACCTCCACGCCGTGCTGCGCCGCCACCGCGGCGACGCCCGCCCGGTCCATGCCGCGGAAATCGACGCCGGTCTTCGCGCGCAGGCCCTCCAGGTAGGGCAGCCGCCGGAATCCGTTGCCGAAGTCTATGACGTGCTCTCCGTAGGCCACGCGGCCATCGCTGCCGAAGCGCGCCACGAGCCTCAGCATCAGGCGCTCGAAGAGATCCATCACCCGGGTGTAGTCCCAGTAGGCCGCGTAGCATTCCATCATCGTGAATTCCGGATTGTGCGTGCGGTCCATGCCCTCGTTGCGGAAGTCCTTGCAGAACTCGAAGACCTTCTCGAAGCCGCCCACGATGAGCCGCTTGAGGTAGAGCTCGTCTGCGATGCGCAGGTAGAGCGTCTGGTCCAGGGCGTGGTGATGCGTCTTGAAGGGACGGGCCGTCGCGCCGCCGTAGAGAGGCTGCAGCACCGGCGTCTCCACCTCCAGGAAGTCCTCGGCCACCAGGAAATCCCGGACCTCGGCCAGGATCGCCGAGCGGCGCCTGAACCGTTCGCGCGTCTCCAGGTTCATGATCAGGTCCAGGTGCCTCTTGCGGCTCCTGAGCTCGAGGCCCATATCGTGCCATTTCTCGGGCAGGGGGCGCAGGGCCTTGGCCAGCAGCTCCCAACGCGACACCCGGACCGTCAATTCTCCCGTCTGGGTACGGAAGAGGGTGCCGTCGACGCCGATGATGTCGCCCACGTCGAGATTCTTCTTGAAGAAGGCGAAGTCGTCCTCCCCCAGATCGTCGCGGCGGGCGTAGATCTGGATCTTGCCCGGCCCGTCGTACAGGGGCAGGAAGATCGTCTTGCCGGCCTTGCGCTTGGCCATGATGCGGCCGGCTATGCTCACGACCGTCCCGTTCGCCGTCAGTTCCGCCTCCTCGACGTGCAGTTCGGCGCTGGTGTGCGTGCGCGCGAAGACGTGGGGATAGAGCGGCCCTCGTGCGGCGAAGGCCTCCAGCTTGCCAAGGCGCTCTTCGATCAGGCGATGCCGCTGCTGGTCGTTGCCGTTCCCGGACACTTGTCCTCCTTCGTCGGTCTCTACTCCGACGCCGCCCGGCTCGTATGGCGCAGGTAGGCGTCGATGAAATCATCCAGTTCGCCGTCGAGCACGGCGGCGGTGTTCCCCGTCTCGTGATCGGTGCGATGGTCCTTGACCTTGGTGTAGGGATGCAGCACGTAGGAGCGGATCTGGCTGCCCCAGGCGATCTCCATCTTGTTGTCCTCGATCTCCTGTCGTTTCTTCCGCTCCTCCTCGCGCGCCTGCATGTACAGCTTGGCACGCAGCATCTTCATGGCGCTCTCGCGGTTGCGCAGCTGGGAGCGCTCGCTCTGGCACTGGACCACGATGCCCGTCGGCTCGTGGGTCAATCTGACCGCGCTGTCGGTCTTGTTGACGTGCTGTCCGCCGGCGCCGCTGGCTCGGTAGGTGTCCATGCGGATGTCGGCCTCGTTGAGCTCGAGCTCCACGTCGTCCGCGACCAGGGGAAACACGAAGACCGAGGCGAAGGACGTGTGCCGCCGTTTCTGGGCGTCGAAGGGCGAGATGCGCACCAGCCGGTGCACGCCCGATTCGCTCTTGAGGTAGCCGTAGGCGAAGTCGTGCTTGACCTCGATGACAGCGCTCTTGATGCCCGCCTCTTCACCGCCCTGCAGATCGAGTACGCCGTGGGACATGTCGTTGCGCTCGAGGTAGCGCTTGTACATGCGCAGCAGCATCTCGGCCCAGTCCTGCGACTCCGTGCCGCCCGCCCCCGGGTGGATCTCTATCAACGCGCCGCGCGCGTCGTCGGGACCGCTCAGCAGGAACTGGGCTTCGAGGCGGTCGAGGGTGCGGCCGAGTTCGGCCACGCCCGCCGCCACTTCCGCGGCGGTCTCGGGATCGTCCTCCTCGCCGGCCAGCTGGGCCAGCACTTCGAGATCCTCGCAGGACTGTTCGGCGCCCGCGACGGGGTCGAGCCAGCGCTTGAGCCGGCGGGCCCGGCCGAGCACCTTCTCGGCCGCTTCGCGGTCGTCCCAGAAACCGGGAGTGGCTTGACGCTCCAGCAACCCGTCATGCTCTGCGTTCAAGGCGGGCAGGTCAAAGACACTCCTTCAAGCGCGTCAATCGCGACTTCTGCTCGGCGAGTGCCTCGAGATGCTCCTTCATGTCAACCCCCCGGGATGTTCCCGCGCATGTATGTTTCGTGGATCGCGGCGACGGCGCGCCGCAGTTCTTCCGCGGAACCGGAATTGTCGAGCACCACATCGGCCCGGGTGAAGTCCGCCGTCATGCTCCGCTGGGCGGCGATCCGCGCCAGGGCCTCCGCGCCGTCCAGACGCCCGCAGCGGACGAGACGGTCCGCCCGCAGTGCCTCCGGAGCTGTGACCGCGATCACCAGATCCACCGGACCGAAGGACGGTAGCAGAAAGTACACGGCCGCCTCGACGACTGCAAGGCCCGGCTGCCCGGCCTCTCGCTCCAGCTCGTCCAGCCTGGCGGCGAGGCGCGCGCTGAGCCGGCCGTGGGTGATCCGGTTCAACCGGGACAATTCCCGCCCGTCGGCGAAGACGATCCCGGCCAGAGCGTCCCGGCGCACGGCACCGGCGGCGACACACGATGCGCCGAAGGCCGCGGCGATCTCCGCCACGACCGCAGGATCGTGCAGCACGCCATGCCCCTCGGCGTCGGCGTCGACGATATGGGCGCCCAGTCCGGCCAGGGTCGACGTCACGAGGCTCTTGCCGGCGCCGACGGGACCGGTGACGACCCATCTGCGCAACCTGCGGGCGCCGTCACCCATGGGCTTCCGCCCAGTCGGCGCCCACGTGCACGTCCACCACCAGCGGCACGTCGAGCGCGTACACGCCGGACATGGCGTCGCGAACGAGCGCGGTCACCCGTTCGACCTCCGCGGCCGGCGACTCCAGCAGCAGCTCGTCGTGAACCTGGAGCAGCAGCATCGACGCCAATCCCGCGTCGGCGAGCCTGTTCTCTACCTCCAGCATCGCCAGCTTGATCAGGTCGGCCGCGCTGCCCTGGATGGGGGTGTTGACGGCGACGCGTTCCTGGAAGCTGCGGAGGCGGTTGTTGTCGGACATGATCTCGGGCAGCGCGCGGCGGCGTCCGAACAGGGTCTCGGTCGCGCCCGTCTGCCGGGCCTGGTCCCGGCGGGCGGCGACGTACCGCTTGACGCCTGGATAGGTGCGGAAATACCCGTCGATGAAGCCGGAAGCCTCGCGCGTGGTGATGCCGAGCTGCCGGGCCAGCGCCCGGGCGCCCATGCCGTAGATGACACCGAAGTTGATGGCCTTGGCGCGGCCGCGCATCTCACCGGTGACCGCATCCTCGTCGACGCCCCCAACAAGTGCGGCGGTGCGCCTGTGCACGTCCCCGCCCGCGCGGAAGGTCTCGATCAGCTTCTCGTCCCCGGACAGGTGCGCCAGCAGCCGCAGCTCGATCTGGGAATAATCAGCCGAGACGAAGACCGCGCCCTCGGTGCGGGGGACGAACGCCCGGCGGATCTGACGCCCCCGCTCGGACCGCACCGGTATGTTCTGCAGGTTGGGATCCGACGAAGACAGCCGGCCCGTCGCGGTCACCGCCTGGTTGAAGGACGTGTGGATGAGACCGCTGTCGGGATTGACCAGTTCCATCAAGCTGTCGACGTAAGTCCCCAAGAGCTTTGCCAGTTGCCTGTGCTCGAGAACCTGCCCCGGCAAGGGGTGTTTCTCGGCCAGGGCGCTGAGGACGGACACGTCGGTGCTCCAGCCGGAAGACGTCTTCTTCACCGGCTTCAGCCCGAGATCCTCGAACAGGACCGCCGCCAGCTGCTGGGGACTCTGGACGTTGAATTCCTTGCCCGCTGTCTCGTGGATCTTCTGCTCGAGAACCGCCAGTTCGGCGCGGAACGTCTCACCGAGACCCGCGAGGAACGGCAGGTCCAGGGCGATACCGCGCTTTTCCATGGCATAGAGCACCTCCGTCAGGGGCGTCTCCATGGTCTCGAACAGGTCGGCCAGGACCGGTTGACCGGACAGTTCCGCCACGAACAGCTCGTGGAGCCTCCGGGTCGCATCGGCATCCTCGGCGGCGTAAACGGCCAGTCGCTCCAACGGCACGGACAGGATGTCCTTGGCGCGGTCCCCGGGCCCGAAGAGATCGGCGTAGGGGATCATGTCCAGCTCGAGGTAGTCCCGCGCCAGTTCGTCGAGGCCGAATCGCTGGCGCCCCGGGTCCAGGACGTAGGCGGCGACCATCGTGTCGAAGACCTTGCCGCCGAGCGGCAGTCCGTGCCGGTCCAGGATCCACCGGTCGAACTTGAGGTTCTGGCCCACCAGCAGGCGGTCCGGATCCGCGAGGACCGGCGCGAGTCCGGGCCGGATCCAGTCCAGGTTGTCCTCGGCGTCGCCCGGAAAGAGATCGCCCTGCGCCGCGACGGCGCGCACGAGGACGGGGATATAAACGCTCTCTCCCCGCCGCGCGCAGAGCGAGATGCCGACCAGCCGCGCGGTGTCCGGACGCAGTCCGTCCGTCTCCGTGTCCACGGCCAGCGGGACATCCGCCGGAACGGATTCCAGGTACGCGGCCAGTGCGGGCGCGTCGCCGAGCAGGCGGTACCCGCGGGCGCGGAGGTTCCAGCGGGCGTCCGGGGCCGCCGCCGTTTCGACGTCGCCACTTTCTCCCGCGCCGTCCCGCTCCGCGAGCCTGTCGGTCAGGGCGAGGATCTGGCGCAGTCCGAGCTCGTCGAGCAGCGCGCGCACCGCGGGGCTCGTCGGCAACCTGGTGCGCAAGTCGGACCATTCGATCTCCAGGGGAACGGCATCGTCTATCCGGAAGAGCTTCCGCGACAGGAAGACCTGCTCCCGGTGCTCGCCCAGGACGCGTTTGAGGCGCGGTGTGAGCTCCGTCGCATCGAGATCCGCGTAGAGACGCGCCAGCGAACCGTATTCCTGGATCAGTTTCGTGGCCGTCTTGGCGCCCACGCCCGGCGCACCGGGTATGTTGTCGCTGCTGTCGCCGGCGAGCGCGAAGACGTCGCTGAGCGCCGCCGGTTCCAGGCCGAATTCGCGCCGCACGTCGTCGGCCGTGAATTCCGTCACATCGCTGTTGCGGCGCCCCGGCTTCAGCATGGCCGTGCGCTCGTCCAGCAGCTGCAAGAAGTCCTTGTCGCCGGTGTAGAACCAGACCTTATCGCTGATCCGGCCCGACGTGCGCGCTAGCGTGGCCATGATATCGTCCGCTTCGTATCCGGCGCGGGAAAGGACCGGCACGCCCCAGGCGGCGAGCAGCTCGTGCAGGCGGGGCAGCTGGTCCGCCAGATCATCGGGCATGGGCTTGCGGTTCGCCTTGTAGTCCGGGTACATCTCGTGGCGGAAGACCTTCCCCTTCTCGTCGAAGACGATCACGAGATACTCGGGCTTCCGGGCGGCGATGAGGCGCAGGAGGCTGTTGAAGAAGCCGAAGGCCACGGACGTGGTCTCGCCGCTCGGCGCGGTGAGCGGCCGCTTTATGAAGGCGTAATGGGCGCGGTAGACGAGCGCGGAGCCGTCCACGATGATCATCGACACGAGAGAATCACCCCCCGTCATCCGCGGCGCAAGGGCACCCGTACAGACCGTGCAGGCGGATATAGTCCAGCACGCGCCCCGGCAACAGGTGCGTCACGGATTCGCCGGCGGCGATGCGGCGCCGGATCGCCGTGGACGTGACCGGCACCAGGAAGTCCTCCAGCAGAGTGACGCGCGGCGTGGAGGACGCGGGGTCCGGGTCGATGCCGGGACGCGGGAAAACCACGATCCGCGCCAGCTCCAGGATGCGATCCGGGTCGTGCCAGGTCCGGAAATCCCGCCAGGCGTCGGCGCCCACGATCAGCAGCCATTCGTCGCCGGGGCGTCCGCGGGACAGTTCCGCGAGCGTCTCCACAGTATAGCTGGGACCGGGGCGACGCAGCTCTAGGTCCAGCACTGATACGTACGCGTGCTCGGCCGCGCCGAGCACCGCCATGACTTCGCGGTGATGCCCGGCGGCCAGTGGCGCCGGTTTCCCCGGTGAAATCCTCGCCGGCGAGATCAAGACCTGTTCGCAGAGGCCGCGATCGCCCAGTTCCCTCACGACGGCGAGATGTCCGTTGTGGAACGGATCGAAGGAGCCGCCGAAGAGAGCCAGTCTCATGGCCCGCTCGCAGACGGCAGTTTCTCCAGCAGGACGGCTGCCCGCGCAGCCTCGCCGGTATTCGGATATTCCGCCGCGATCCTGCCGCAAAGCGCACGCGCTGCGGCCGTGTCCCCCATGTCCCGGGCCAGGCGCGCCCGGCGCAGCATGACGCCGCCGCGCAGGCTGCTCGTCGTCTCCTCCTCGATGAGCCGGTCCAGGGTGATCGCCATCGCCTCCTGCCTGCCCAGTCGCTTGTAGACCGAGAGCTGGCGAAGCCGCTTGCGCACGACGAGATCGCTGATGTCCACCAGGTACTGTCTCACCTCCGGCGCCCGGGACGAGGCGGGATAGGTGCTCAAGAATGATACGAAGCGGATCCGCGCGTCGTAGGCAGGCGTGATGTCGCGTTCGGTCCTGCCCACCTGCAGCAGATACGCGCGGGCTTCCTCGAAGACGGCCTGCTCCACGAGCTCGCTGTCCGGATATTCCTGCCGCAGGATCTGCAGCTCGACGGTCGCCAGCGGGTATTCCTTCTCCGCCATGTAGCTCATGGCCTTCTCGAATTGCGCCTGGACCGCCAGGGAATCGACGGGGCTCTGCCGGAGGAAGGCGGCGTAGGCGTCGATCGCTTCCCGATGCTTCCCGTGCTCCCGATAGGCGGCCGCGCGTTCGTACGTTCCCGCCGGGTAGGGATTGTGGGCGCCGCAACCGGCCAGTCCGGCCGCCAGCAGCAGACACGCCAAGCCACGGGCGCGGGCGAGGCGATGGACACTGGTTCTGACAGTCAAGGCAAACCTCCGACGCCCGGTATCCTTCGACACCATGCTCAGTTGCCCGTGTTGGTGAAATAGATGGCCTCGAGACCCGATAGGGCGCCGAGCACCACCAGCTCTTCCAGGATCGTCCGGATACCGCCTTCGGCCGGCTCGGCCGACGTGAACTTGTAGGTGGGCTCGTCTACGAGCTTCAGGTAGTCAGAGGGCAGGCGGTCGGAGAAACGCCTCTGCAGGCGTTCGTCCATGAGCAGACGCCCGCTGGCCAGATCCACCACGCCGACCAACACGCTGATCTCGATCTCGCGGTCGATCCATTGGTGCCAGAGACCGAACTTGCGTCCGACCTCGGGATAGCCCAGCTCACAGGTCTCGAAGAAATACCTGATCTCGATATCTGCAGCCGCGGGGCGGATCGGACGATCCGTCTTGTCCGCTTCGGCTTCGTCGAGATAGGCCTGATGTCCGGACTCCAGCAGCGTCGCATAGAGCGTTGTCTCGAACAGGGGCAACGCCTCGTGCTTACCCCTGGCGCGCAGAGAGACGCGTCGTCCCTGGCCCGGTACGGCTGCCACCACCTCGCGGGCGATACCCGTCAGCAACGCCTGGGTCACCCAGAGGTTGGTGCGGATGGTATCGGCCGCCGCCGCTTCGAACGCCGGCGCCGCCGCCGGGCCGGACTCCTCGCCTGCTGCCGCCACCGGGGGCAACGACAGGAACAAGCAGCAAAACACGAGCCAGGATCGCATCTCGGCTTCCTTTCTGGTCAGCCGTCCATTCCGACCGGCAGGGCCAGGGAGTCGTAAGGGGTCGTCGCCAGGGTGCGTGCACGCAACCACTGGCCGACGGACAAACCGTGCGCCGGCATCAGAATCACTCCGTCGACGTCGTAGGCCTGGGCGGTGCCGCGCGCCACCGCCACCTCGCCGCCCGTGAACAAACGTCCCGGCGCTGCGGACGGTTCCGCATCATCACGGCTCTGCGCGACAGCCGCGCGTTCCAGCTCCGCGGTCAGGTCCCGCCAGGACGTCAGGTCGCCGATGTCGTCGACCACCACCTCGTCGATCTGGCCGAGGCGCGAGAGCTGGCGCACGAGCGAGATGTCGTGCTGGAGGTCCAGCAGACGCGCCTCGCGGTCCGCGACTTCCTCGGGATCCGGCGTGTCCGCCCTCTCGGCGCCCGGCGTCCCCGCCTCGGGAGAATAACGGTAGGTCCCCACATGGTCAAACCTGATACGCGACAGGAAATCGGCCGTGACCTCTACGTCCTCCTCCTCCTCGCCCGGAAAGCCGAGCAGGATGGTCGTGCGCAGGACCACGCCCGGCCTCTCGGCGCGCAGGCCGGTGAAGAAGCGTTCCAGTTCGTCCACGGCGAAGGGCCTGTTCATGCGCCTCAGGATACGCGGCGACGCATGCTGGATCGGCATGTCCACGTAAGGGACGACCTTGGGCGTCTCCAGGATGCGCCGGAAACGGTCGCCGTCGATCAGGCCGGGATACAGGTAATGCATGCGTATCCGGCGCAGACCCGCGATCCCGCCCAGGACGCGTACCAGATCCAGCAGGTCCTCGCCCTGGCCGCGTCCGTAATCGCTGGTATTCTGCGCGACGAGCATGATCTCGGCGACACCACGGCCGGCCAGCCGGGCCACCTCGCCGGCGATCTCCGCCACCGGCCGCGAGCGCTGATTCCCGCGAATCGTGGGGATCCGGCAGAACGCGCAGCGGAAGTTGCACCCCTCGCTGATCTTGACGAACGCCAGGTGGGGCGGTGTCAGCAGGGGACGGTCGGCGAGGCCGTCGTAGCGTGCGTCCCCGGGCCGACCGATGGGTATGCGGTCCGCGCGGGCCTCAAGGGCCTCGAGGATCCGGTCGAAGTTGCCCACGCCGCTGACCAGATCGACCTCGGGAAAGCGCCCGGCGAGGGCGGCGCCCTGTTCCTGCGAGAGGCAGCCGGTCACCACGAGCGTGCGCCCGCCCTTGCGCGCGCAGAGGGTGGCGATGGCGTCATAACTGTCCAGGCGGGCGGCCTCGATGAAGCCACAGGTGTTGACGACGAGGATGTCGGCGGCGTCGGGGTCCTCCACGAGCGAGATCCCCCGCGCCATGAACCTTCCCAGCAAGGCTTCGGAGTCGACGAGATTCTTGTCGCAGCCCAGGGTCGTGATGAATACGGAACGGTTTCCCGTCACAGCGGATCTTCCCCGTCCGCGGCCTCCAGCGCCTCGAGCACGTCGGGCTGCATCAGGACTTCGCGCGCCTTGCTGCCGATGAAGGGACCGACCACGCCCGCCTGCTCCAGCAGGTCCATCAGCCTTCCGGCGCGTGCATAGCCGACCTGCAGCTTGCGCTGGAGCATGGACGTGGAACCGTGCTGGGAGAACACGACGATCTCCCGCGCGCGCTCGAAGAGTGGATCCGACTCCAGTTCGAACCCGGACAGGTCGTCCCGCTCCTCGGCCAACGCGATGTGCCGGGTGACTTCCGTGTATTCCCGCCAGTGGGCGGCGATCGCCTCGCACTCATCGACCTCGAGGTAGGCGCCGTGCAGGCGGATGGGCCGGGCGCGCCCGGGCTGCAGGTAGAGCATGTCGCCCTTGCCGAGCAGTTTCTCCGCCCCGTTGGCGTCGAGGATGGTGCGGGAGTCGTTCTTCTGGATCACGCGGAAAGCGATCCGGCAGGGTATGTTGGCCTTGATGACGCCGGTGAGCACGTCGACGCTCGGACGCTGCGTGGCCAGCACCAGGTGGATCCCGACCGCCCGCGCCTTCTGGGCCAGGCGCGTGATGGGCAGCTCGATCTCCTGGCCCAGCTGGATGATGAGGTCGGCCAGTTCGTCGACGATGCACACGTAGTAGGGCATCGGCTCGGTGACGGGTTCGCCGTCGTCGCCGGTCACCAGTCCCGTCGCCACCTTGTGGTTGTAGGCTTCGATGTTGCGCACGCTGTGACGGGACAGGCGCCGGTAGCGGTGGTCCATCTGCGCTTCCATCCACTTCAAGGCCCGCAGCGCCTCCTTGGGATCGGTCACCACGGGCGTCAGCAGATGCGGCACGTCGTTGTAGACGTTCAGCTCCAGCATCTTGGGATCGATGAGCAATAGCCTCACCGTCGCGGGATCGCAACGCAGCAGCAGCGAACAGATCATGGCGTTGATGCAAACGCTCTTGCCGCTGCCCGTCGCCCCGGCGACCAGCAGGTGCGGCTGGTCCGCGAGATCGATCGAAACGGGATCGCCGAAGACGTCCCGTCCCAGGACGACGCTCAGCGGTTTGCGCAGCTGGTCGGCGGCGAGCGTGAAGACCTCCTTCATCGACACGATTTCCTGCGTGGGATTCGGGATCTCGATGCCCACGGCGGCCTTGCCGGGTATGGGCGCCTCCATGCGGATCGATCGCGCCTTCATGGCCAGGGCCAGATCGTCGGAGCGCTGCACGATGGCGTTGACCTTGATCCCGGAGGCGGGCTGGTACTCGAAAGTCGTCACCACCGGCCCCGGACGCACGTCCTTGACCGTTCCTTCCACACCGAAAGAGCGGAGGGTCTCCTCCAACAGGTCCGCCGAGGCGTTCAGGACGCTCGCGGTCATCTGCGTTCCACCGGCGGGCGTGTCGTGCAGCAGGTCCAGGTCCGGCAGGGGTATGCGCGCGCCGGGCTCGACGAGCCCTCCGTCCACCTCGGGGAACTCGCCATCCCCGGCCGGGGGCCTCTGCACGGCGGTGCTGACGGAGCCCCCGCCCCTCTTGCCGCGCGTGACCGTCGTCACGGGAACCGAGGGTTCCGTCTGCGTCGGCAGGTCGGACGGCCCCGCCGCGGGTTCCAGCATGTGCACCATACGTGTCGCCCGTGCGGGAGCCGTGGTCCGGCCCGCGCCGACATGCGGTGGCACGTTGTTCGTCTGCGCCTCCAGCCGGCTGTTGCGTCGCCAGTCCGCCATGTCCCCACCGACGCCGCGCCACAGGGACCAGAGAGCCTTGACGGCGCGCGCCGGCAACGCCACCAGCCACCACACACCCCGGCCGACGGCGCCGAAGCCCAGCGACACGGCGACGCCCACCGACGCCAGCCTGTCCAGCAGCGGACCGAGCCAGGGGCGGGCGACGAGGACCAGGGCCGAGAGCAGGAAGAAGGTCAGGAAGATCAGTCCGCCCCAGCGGCCGAACAGCGCGTGGAAACCGCTGGCCAGATACCAGCCGACCGCCCCACCCGAGCGGGCTGCCGCCTCGCCGGGAAGCGGTCCTGCGGGCTGGGCGAGCCAGGCGGCCGAAGCCAGACACAACGTCAGCAGCCTACCGCCGAGGGGCAGGAACCGGGAAGCCCCGCGCACCACGAGCCGCGCGCCCCGCCAGAGAAACCAGGCGGGTACGGCCCAGCACCAGATGCTGCCGAAGACGACCCGGCAGGCGAAGGCGAGGCCCGAGCCGACCGGCCCTCCCGGGTGATCGGGGCGGAACAGGCCGGTCAACGGTCCGCCGGCCAGCACGTCGCCCCAGTGGGGCCCGTCGCCTGTCAAGGCCAGGACAGCGTACAATCCCAGGGACACGTGGAGCAGTCCCCCGAAGCGGGGAGATTGCCACCAGCTGTCATGCGCCCCGCCCTTATGCTTCTTCCGCGATGACACGAGCTTCGATCGCCTCCTTGAGACCGTCCATCTCGCTATCAAGGAACTTGGTGGTGGCCTCGCCGGCGCGGAAAATCTTGTTCTGCAGGACTTCCAGGTGGAAGGGGATGGATGTGGGCACGCCTTCGATCACGCATTCCTCCAGCGCCCTCTGCATGCGCATCAGGGCCTCTTCCCGGTCCCTGCCGTGGGTGATGATCTTGGCCAGCAGCGAATCGTAGTACGGGGGAATGCTGTACTCGGAATAGACGTGGCTGTCGACGCGTACGCCGGGGCCTCCGGGCGCGTGGTAGAAGAAGATGCGTCCGGGGCACGGCATGAAGTCGCGCGTCGGGTTCTCGGCGTTGATGCGGCACTCGATGGCATGGCCCTGCAGGTGCACGTCGTCCTGCCCGAAATCGAGAGGCACTCCGGCAGCCACCGCGATCTGGTACTTCAGCAGGTCGATGCCGGTCACCATCTCCGTGACGGGGTGCTCGACCTGTATGCGGGTATTCATCTCCATGAAGTAGTAGGATCCGTCCTCGTCGAGGAGGAATTCGACGGTCCCGACGGAGTCGTAGCCCACGGTCCGCGCCAGCTTGACCGCGGCTTCGCCCATCTGGCGCCTCAGTGCGGGCGAGACGGCCGGTGAGGGCGCCTCCTCGATAAGTTTCTGGAGGCGGCGCTGCACGGAGCAGTCGCGCTCGCCCAGATGGACCACGTGGCCGTGCTTGTCGCCGAGGATCTGGATCTCCACATGCCTCGGGTTCTGCAGGAATTTTTCGACGTAAACCCCGTCATTGCCGAAGGATGCGCCCGCTTCCGACCTGGCCGTGACGTATCCCGAGCGCAGATCCTCCACGTCCCGCGCCACGCGCAGGCCCTTGCCGCCGCCGCCAGCGGTCGCCTTGATGATCACCGGATAACCGATCTGCGCGGCGAAGGCCTCGGCCTCCTCCACGCTCCCGATCAGGCCCGGACTCCCGGGAACGGTGGGCACGCCGGCCTCGCGCGCCGTCTGCCGGGCGACGGCCTTGTCGCCCATCCGGCTGATGACGTCGCCCGGCGGCCCGATCCAGGCGAAGCTGTTCTCGTCGCAGATCTCGGCGAATGCGGCGTTCTCGGCCAGGAAGCCGTAGCCGGGATGGAGGGCGTCGGCGCCGGTTATCTCCGCCGCGGCGATGATGTTGGGGATGTTCAGGTAACTCTCGCTGCTCTGCTTGCCGCCCACGCACACCGACTCGTCGGCGTACTTGACGTGCAGGGACTCGGCATCGGCGGTGGAATGAACCGCCACACAGGCTATATCCATCTCCCGGCAGGCGCGCATGATGCGCAACGCGATCTCGCCTCGGTTTGCCACGAGTATCTTCTTGAACATCAATTTCTCCCGGATAACGGCCTCAACCCTGCCGCGCAGGGGCGTGAGCCATTGTCTCGCCACTGCAGCAAAATGGCAAGCGCCAACCGCCCTGAACGGTGACGCGCCCCCCTTGCGGGGAGCGCGCAGCGATGGGACGACACAGAGGTCAGGAAGGATCCACCAGGAAGAGGATTGCTTCCGCCTCGACCGGACTGGCGTTCTCGGCCGTGATCTCCTTGATCACGCCGCTGAACTCCGCCTCGATCTCGTTCATGACCTTCATGGCCTCGATGATGCAGAGCGTCTGGCCGGCCGAAATCGCATCGCCGACGTTCACGAAGGCCGGTGACTCGGGCGACGGAGAGCGGTAGAAGGTGCCCACGATGGGTGAACGTATCTCCTTCCACTTGGCCCGCTCGGGGTTCCTGGCGGCTGCGGATTCTGCCGCGGATTCGGGCGTCGGCAGCATCGGCGCCTGCATGGCGGGAACGGACGCCGCCATGCCCAGGACCTGGGGGGTGGCGTGTTTCTGGATCCTGATGGTCGTATCCTCGCTGGAGATTTCCAGCTCGTCGATCAGGCTGTCCTCGACCAGTTTGACCAGTTCGCGAACCTTGTCGAGATCCATGGTGGCGTCCCTTTCCTGTGCTGGGCAGAATACGTCCTAGACGCGCCCCAGGTATTTACCCGTACGGGTATCGATCTTCAGGACTTCGCCTTCCTCGATGAACAGCGGCACCATCACGACCAGGCCCGTCTCCATGGTTGCGGGCTTGGTGCCGCCCTGGGCGGTATCGCCGCGCACGCCGGGGTCGGCCCTGGCGACCTGCAGCCCGACCGTGTGCGGAGGTTCGACGGTCAGCGGCATGCCCTCCCGCAACAGCATGCTGACGGTCTCGCTCTCCTTGACGTACTTTGCGAGGTCGCCGAGCGTATCCTTGGGCAGGGATATCTGCTCGTAGGTCTCGAGGCTCATGAAGGTCATGAAGTCGCCGTCCACGTAGAGGTACTGATAGTCCCGCCTCTCCAGCCTGACTTCCTCGACCTTCTCCCCGGCCCGGAACGTCTCTTCCACGACCTTGCCGGATTTTACCGCCTTGAGCTTGGTCCGGACGAAGGCCGGACCCTTGCCGGGTTTGACGTGCTGGAACTCCACGATGGACCACAGGTTGCCCCGGTAATCGATCACCATGCCATTGCGGAAATCGCTGGTATCTGCCAACTCTGCCTCGCTTGCGGGTTTCTGCCTCGTCTCCAGGAACGACAATTGATAACACGCCTCGGACCGCTTGGCAATCCCGGGCTCAAGCGAGCAGCTCTTTCAGCCCGGAGAGGGCCAGACCGTATCCGCGCGACCCGAATCCGGCCACGCTCCCCGACACGACGTCGACGATGAGATTGCGGCGGCGAAAATCCTCGCGCGCGGCGGGATTCGAGAGATGGACTTCCACCACCGGCACGCTCACGCACAGCAGGGCGTCCCTGACCGCCACCGAGGTGTGCGTATACGCGGCGGCATTCAGCACGATGCCGTCGCAAGCCGCGGCGCTCTCGTGGATCAGCCGGACGAGTTCGCCCTCGCCGTCCGTTTGACGGCAGTGCACGTCCAATCCGAGTTCCCGCCCGTAATCGATGCAGTAGCGCTCGAGTTCGTCGTACGCGAGGTCGCCGTAATGCTCCGTCTCGCGCGACGACAACTCTCCGAGGTTGGGTCCGTTCAGGACGGCGATCCTGTGCATCGGCATGGTCAGCCTTCCCTGTCCTGCCCGGCGACCCAGGCGTCGAAGCGGTCCCGGTTGCCGCCGTCCGCTCCTGCGTCCGGTGCCCCGGTCCCGGTTGCGGACCCGCGCGTCGCCGTCGTCTCGGCGCCGGCCTCCAGTTCGGTGATGCGGGCCACGATATCCTCGCGCCCGGGATGTGCCGCCAGGACCTGGTAGAGGATGCGCAGGGCCTTGTCCTTGTGCCCCTGCGCGAGGTAGATGTCCGCCAGCGTGCGCGTCACGAACATCGCCGGCACCGCGTCAGCCGACGGCGTTCCCGCCGCGAGCTCGGTGGCGGTCGTGCCCGGCGTGGCCGAGGCGGACTCCGTCACTGTCGTCTGCCCTTGATCCGCCAGCACGGTCCGCGCCGGCTCGTGTGCGGTCCCTTTCGCCGGGTCGGGCACCGTCCGCACCGGTTCCGCATCATTATCCGGGAGGGTATGGCTGCGCTGCGGGTCCAGCG
>JAHIYU010000082.1 GCA_018814885.1 bacterium
CGGGCTCGCGATCGGGCTCGCGATCGGGCGCCTTGGCGTGCTTGGCGATCGCCGGAGCGCGGCCGCGCCCCCGGCCGCGGCTGCCGCGGCCCCAGGGCTTGGACTTGCGATCGGCCTCGGCAATCAGGTCCTTGTCCGTGCGCAGGGACACGACCTGGAAGAACTCGCGGTGCCGCGCGGGATCGTCCAGGACATCGACGGTCAGGTCGTGCTCGCGCGCCAGGTCGTCGAGCTGATCCGACCGTTCGCTGAGCAGGTAGAGCGCCAGCAGCGGGTTGGTCTGGATCTGGATCTGGTTCTCCCCCATCTTGTGGTGGACGCGATGCACCTCCCGCTCGACGTTGTTGGCCAGGGTCGCCAGGCTGAGCACCTTCCCCGCGCCCTTGCAGTAGGGACAATCGTCGCTGAGAAAACTCACCAGAGAGGGCCGCACCCGCTGGCGGCTCATCTCGATCAGCCCCAGGTTGCTGACGGGAAAGATCTTGGTGCGCGCGCGGTCCCGCCTCAGCACGCCGCGCAGCTCGTTCTGCACGCGGCGCTTGTTGCCCTCGCTCTCCATGTCGATGAAGTCGATGACGATGATGCCGCCGATGTCGCGCAGCCTCAGCTGACGGGCCACCTCGCGCGCTGCCAGCAGGTTCGTCTCGACGATGGTCTCCTCCTGGCTGCGCCGGCCCGTGAAGCGGCCGGTATTGACGTCCACCGACACCAGCGCCTCGGTCTGTTCGATGATGATGTAGCCACCCTTCTTCAACCAGACGCGCGGCTCGGTGCTCTTGCGGATCTCCTGCTCGATGCCGAAGCGCTCGAAGATGGCCTGCGGCTCCCGGTAGTGCTGGATGCGGCTCTTGAGATCCGGCGCGAAGACCTGCACGTACTTCAAGAGCCGCTTGTAGTCTTCCTTGTCGTCGATGATCAGGCGCTCCACGTCGTCCTTGAAGATGTCGCGGATCAGGCCCACCACCATGCCCACGTCCTCGTGCACCAGGCAGGGCGCCTTGCTGGCCGCGCGATCGCTCTGGGTGATCTCCTGCCAGACGCTCGCGAGATACTTCACGTCGTTGCGGACGGCCTTTTCGTCGGCCCCCTCGGCGGCGGTGCGGATGATGAAGGCGCCCGTATCGGGCCGTGATTCCTCCAGTACCTTCTTCAGCCGCACACGTTCGCGCCGGTCCTCGATCTTGCGCGACACGCCCACGTGCGTGCCTTGCGGCATGTGTACCAGGAAACGGCCGGGCAGGCTGATGTCGGCGGTCAGACGGGGCCCCTTGCTGCTGATAGGCTCCTTGGTGACCTGGACGAGGATCTCGTCGCCGACCTTCAGCGCGTCGCCGATGTTCGGCACGTCCCGGTAGGTGCGGGAGCGCCCGTGGCTGGCGGGACCGGGTCCGTCCACCGCTTCGGCCGAGTCCGGATCCTCGTGGACCAGGTCCGAGGCGTGCAGGAAGCCGGCGCGTTCGAGCCCGATGTCCACGAAAGCCGCCTGGAGCCCCGGCTTCACCGACGTGACCACGCCCCGGTAGATGTTGCCCACGATCCGCTTGGCGTCGGCGCGTTCGATGAGCAACTCGACGAGGTCGTCGTCCTCCAGGATGCCGATGCGAATCTCGTGGGGATTCGAATTGATGATGATTTCTTTGCGCATTTCGGAACGTATCCCTTCTGAGCGATCAGGCCGACAGGTGCTTGCGCAGCCATAACCGCTGGTTCAATTCAAGTATCCTAACCAAGGGCGACATCCACCCGCCATTCCTGCGGCGCGCCAGCAAGGCCGTGCGGCGTACGCGCGCCAGGCGCGGTTCGGGCAGAAGACCGCCGCAGACGGCGGCGAGAAAATCAAACACGGGCAGGCCGGCCTCGCCGGGCGGGCGCTGCAATGAGAAATTCAGCACGGCGCCGCCCGTCTCCGGGCACGGCGCATCCTCGACGGTCAGGCGATCGCCGCAGACCAGGGACCGCACGTCCACTTCGATGTCGCCCTTGGGACGGCGGCGGAGGTAGATCCGCGAGGTGGTATCCAGGAACGACGCGATCGCCCGCCGCGACGCCTCCGGCTCGGGCCCGCCTTCCCCCGGTGGCGGAAGGACGGCCCTATAATCGTACCTGTCGACGTCCTTGTCTATGGCGCCCGACAGGACCGGCCCGACTTCCGCGCTGGCCAGCACCCGCACGCCTGCGGGCAGATGCCTGTTGAGGGTTTCCTCCCACGCCGGGGCGAGGTGCGTGAAGGCCAGGTCCAGCATCTCGGCGTCGCCGGCGACGCCCACCGGCAGGGGCGGTCCGAACTTGAGCAGCGGCTGGGGATTGAAGCCCTGGCTGTACGCCGCCGGCAGCCCGGCGCGACGCAGCGCGAGGCGTACCTGCCGCTGGAAGTCGAGGTGGCCCCAGAACGCGGCGTCGCCGGTCTTGGCGTAGACGACGCGGTGCCAGCACTTCCCCGGGGACCGGTCGCGCCACTTGCGCCAGCGGTCGCGTTCCCGGCCGGGATCCGTGGGATCGGCGTTGCGGGGGTCGAAGCCCTGCTCGCCGCCTTCGGGAGAGGCCGGGGTCCCCCCCGCTCCATCGTCGGCGATGCCATCGGGGCCGGGACGCTCGATCCCGCGCTCGGCGAAGATATGCTGCAGCTCGCCGTCGCAGGCCGCGCACTGGCCGCACGCACCGTCGAGACGGCAGTCGGGAACCGTCTCGCCGCGCTGCGCCGCCTCCCAGTCGCGACGCAGGAATTCCCGGTCGATCTGGGCGAAGATCCCGTCCCAGGGCAACGGATCGGCGGTATCGCGCGGCGCAAGGTACGCCTCCGGAGCGACGCCCGCCGCGGCGAAGGCCTCATCCCAGAGCGCCGCCTCGAACTGCTCGTCCCAGCCGTCGAAGCGGGCGCCGGCCGCCCAGGCGTGTTCGACCACGTCGCCGAGCCGTCCGTCGCCCAGACCCAGCACGCTCTCGAGCCTGGACACGTCGGGGTTGCGCAGGCTCACCTTGACCTTCAGGGGACGCAGACCGTCGAGCAGGCGCCGGTTGCGCCGCGCCATCGCGTCGCGATCGATCTGCCCCGCCCACTGGAAGGGCGTGTGGGCCTTGGGCGAGAAGGGCGAGACCGAGACGGTGATCTGGGAGCCGCCGCGCGGAACCGCGGCGACCACCTTGCCCGCCAGGTCGACGATGGCGTCCAGGTCGGCGTCGGTCTCGGTCGGCAGGCCGATCATGAAGTAGAGCTTGATGCGCTTGGCGCCGGCGTCGCTGGCCAGACGCACGCTGTCGAGCACGTCCCGTTCGGTGACGTTCTTGTTGATGACGTCGCGCAGGCGCTGGCTGCCGGCTTCCGGCGCGAAGGTGAACGACGCCGGCTTCTGCCGGCGGATCAGGTCGTAGACGGACTCGTCGAGTGCGTCGACGCGGAGGCTCGGCAATTCCAGGTTCGTCCGGGAGCCCGCCGTCCGCGCGAGGATCGCGGCCATGGCCTCGCCCAGGCCGCTGTAGTCGCAGGTGGACAGCGACAGCAGGGAGATCTCGTCCCAGCCGAGTTCGCGCGCGCCGCTGACGGCCGCGGCGACGACCTTCGCCACGTCGCGCTCTCGCACCGGTCGCGTGATCATGCCGGCCTGGCAGAACCGGCAGCCGCGGACGCAGCCGCGCATCACCTCCAGGGCGAGACGATCGTGCACGGCCTCGATGGCCGGCACCAGGATCGCCGGCGGCGGATGATCGTTGAGATCGCTCACCACCCGAGCTTCTGTGCGCTCGCGCCTGCCTTCCCACCAGGTGCCCGGAATGCCGCGCAGTCTCGCGAGCAGCTCGGCGCGGGATCCGCGCTCGCGCTTCCAGGCGCGCACCGCCGCGGCGACGTCCAGCACGACGTCCTCCCCGTCGCCGAGGCAGAACAGGTCCACGAAGGATCCCAGCACGGTCGGGTTGGCGGCGCAGTGGCCGCCGACGATCACCACGGGATCGCCGTCGCCGCGGTCGGCGGCGCGCAGAGGGATGCCCGCCAGATCTATCATGTTCAGGACATTCGTGTAGCAGAGCTCGTAACCCAAGGATATCCCCAGCACATCGAAACTGCGCACCGGCTTGCGAGCCTCCAGCGAGAAGAGCGGGATGCCCTCCGCCCGCAGGCGCTCCTCCATGTCGGGCCAGGGTGAGAAGACGATGTCGGCGTAGGTGTCCGGCGCGGCATTCAGACCGGCGTAGAGGATGCGCAGGCCGTTGTTGGAGATGCCGACCTCGTAGGCGTCCGGGAAGGCCAGCAGGAGGTTGGCCCTGTCGCCGCACCAGGGCACGCGCACGGCGCCGAGCTCGCCGCCGAGATAGCGGGCGGGCTTGGTCACGAGCGGCAGGATCCTGCGCCGCAGCACCGTCTCGAGCTGCTGCGGATCAGCGTGCCACGGTAAGGGGCGGCCGGCGCCGCCCGGGGCGGGTGCCTGCACGAGGCCTCTATTCCGATCTCGACCGGGCGCTACCGCCCACCCGGAGAGCCCACTTCCGGGGTATCCGCGCTCCGGCCCATGATCTCCTTGGTGAAGTCCGATTCGAAAGGCACGGGGTACCGGCCGTCGAAGCAGGCCGAGCAGTAATGCCCGGGCTTGCCGGTCGCCTTCAGGAGGCCCTCGATGGACAGATATGCGAGGGAATCGACACGCAGATAGGTGGCGATCTCGTCGACCGAATGGCTGGACGCGATCAGCTCGTTGCGCACGGGCGTGTCGATCCCGTAATAACAGGGATGCGTGATCGGGGGCGACGCGATGCGCAGATGCACCTCGGCCGCGCCCGCGGCGCGGATCAGCTTGACCAGCTTGCGCATGGTGGTGCCGCGCACGATCGAGTCGTCGACCAGGACGACGCGCTTCCCCGTCAGGATCCTCTGGACGGGATTGAACTTGATGCGCACAGACATGTCCCGGACCTTCTGGGCTGGCGATATGAAGGTTCGGCCCACGTAGTGGTTGCGGATCAATCCGAGCTCGAAGGGCAGACCCGTCTGCTGGGCGTAGCCGAGGGTCGCCGTGTTGCTCGAGTCGGGCACCGAGCAGACGAAGTCGGCGTCGACCGGGCTTTCCTGGCCCAGGACCGCGCCGCAGCGGCGGCGGATCTCGTCGACGCTCTCGCCGAAGACGGTGCTGTCGGGACGCGAGAAGTAGATGTGTTCGAAGACGCACTGGGTGATGCGGCCCTTGGGGGCCAGGCGCCGGCTGACGAGGCCATTCCCGTCCAGGATGACCATCTCGCCGGGCTCGACGTCCCGCAGGTACGCGCCGCCGATGATGTCGAACGCGCAGCTCTCCGAGGCGACCAGGTAGCTGTCCTTGAACCGTCCCAGGCAAAGGGGGCGGAAACCCAGTGGATCGCGTACCGCGATCAACTTGTCGCGCGTAAGCACGAGCAGGCTGTACGCGCCTTCCACCTGCTGCAAGGCTCCGGACACCGCATCCTCGAAGGTCCCGGTGCGGCTGCGGGCGATCAGGTGCAGGAAGACCTCGGTGTCGCAGGTGGTGCCGAAGATCGAGCCCTCGAGCTCCATCCCCCGGCGCAGCACGTGGGCGTTGACGAGATTCCCGTTGTGGGCCACCGCGACGGCGCCGCGGTGGCAGGTGACCTGCATCGGCTGCGCGTTCTCCACCCGGGACGTGCCCGTCGTGGAATAGCGCACGTGCCCGATGCTGAAGGTGCCGCCGAGCTTCTTGACCACGTCTTCGGTGAAGATGTCGGCTACCAGTCCCATGCGGCGGTAGGTGGATACGGCGTGCCCGTCGGAGACGGAGACGCCGGCGCTCTCCTGTCCACGATGCTGGAGAGCATGCAGGGCCAGGACGGACAGCTCGCCGGCGCCAGGACAGCCGGCGATGCCGACCACGCCGCATTCGTCACGCCAGTGATGTCCTTCCGCGGCCATGCCGCCTCCCCTGACGATTATGAACTGTCCTGAACGCGTCGCCTGCGACCAACCAACCCTGCATGTGCGGGTTGACCAGCAGGCCAGCGCCGACCCCGCGCGCCTCGGTCAGCCGGGCGGCCAGCGCTTCCGGATCCGGCGTGCCGGGCTCGAAGATCATCCTCCACACGACACCGGAGAGCAGGGGCCCGGTCTCGCCCAGCGGAAACGTGCAGACATCGACGGTCGCCGCGTCCCGTCGGGGAGCGCCGCCCAGCAACCGGTCATAGGGACCGTCGAGGGGGCCGGGCAGATCGGTGGCGATCGGCTCGCCCGGCCAGTCGCCGGGAAGGGCCCCGCCGAGCACGTCCGCGGTGAACCAGGTCTCGTCGTCGCTCTCGCGCCGGAAATGCGCGAAGTGGTGCTTGTTGGGGTTGAAGAAACGCCCCACGGTGAGCAACCGCTCCACGGACTCCGGCGCCGGTTCGCCTCGGGCCTGCCAGAAGGTATGGAATTCGGCGCGGTGGAGCATCTCCAGGGCCGCTCCGCCGGGCAGGACGTCGCGCATGACGCGCTCGGCCGTCTCCGCGTGCAGGTCCACGCCCTTGTGGCAGGTCATCAAGGTAACCTGAATGATCATAGATCGCCTCCAGTATGGCAAGTCGCTCCCTTGGGCCTCGGGCCCGGGAAGCAGGTGCCATCAGCAGAGTTCCACCAGCCTGCGCAGCAGGGCCATGCCCGGTCCGTCACCCCGCAAGGTCGCGCCGTCGCCCGTCGCCGCCCGCCGCCGGCGTCCCCAGGGATGGTTCAGATCCTCGGGAACCTGGAAAAGCCAGGCCGCGCGTTCGGGATGGGGCATCATGGCGAGCACGTTGCCGGCAGGGTTGGTCAGGGCGGCCGCCGCCAGCAGCGATCCGTTGGGATTGGCCGGCCCGCGGCCGTCGGCATCGGTGCCCGCGTAACGCAAAGCCAGCAGACCCTCGGCGGCCAGGACGCCGAAATGGTCCGGATCCTCGTGCGTGAAGCGCCCCTCGGCGTGCGCGATGGGCAACGGCAACGAGACGGGCAGGCCGCTCAGGAAGCGGCTGCGCGTCCCCTCGGCTCTCTCCAGCACGATCCAGCGGGTGAAATAGCCGCGCCGGCCCGGGTATCGGTTGGGCGCCAACGCCACCTCCAGACGGCCTGGTTCGCGGCCCGGCACGAGTCCCGCTTCGATCAGGACCTGGCAGCCGTTGCAGATGCCCAGGATGGGCTTGCCGGCCGCCGCGGCGTCCAGCAGCGCCGCGATGAGGGGATCCTTGGCCGCCACGGCGCCCGCGCGGACGCGATCCTGGTAGGAGAAACCGCCAGGCACGAGAAAACCGTCGAAGACCGCGAGTTCCCGCGCGGAGCGGGTCCAGCGGAAGATCTCTGGCGCAGCCCCGGCAGCGGCGAGCGCCCGTGCGGACTCGTCCTCGCAATTCATGCCGGGGAGCTGCAGCACGGCGATCCTGGGCGCAGCGCCGGTCGCGAGCGCCGGGGCCACGAACGCCTCCCCGTCCGGGCCGGGAGCGGGCAGGCGGCGGTCGGCGGGGTCCGGCAGGTCGCGCGTGGCCAGCAGACGCGTCAACCCCTCGCGCCAGGCGAGCTCCAGTTCGTCCAGGGCCGCGGCACAGACGGGAACGCCCGCAGCGTCGCGCAGGGTCAAGACGTCTCCATCGGTCACCGCGCCCAGCGCCGCCCAGCGCGCGCCGGCGGCGTCGAGGATGCGCTCGATCCGTCCGGCGTTGGCGCGCTTCGCCTCCACCACGAAGCCGCCGCGCTCGTTGTAGAGGAATTCGCGCGGCGTCAGGTGGGCACAGGGACGCGGCATGGCGAGGTCAGCGCCGAGACAGCCCTGTCCCTCCAGCCCGAGGGCCATCTCGGCCACGCAGACCGCCAACCCGCCGTCGCTGACGTCGTGCGCCGACTGGACCAGTCCCGCCTCGTGGAGAGAGCAGACGGCGTCGATCTCCGCACGGACCGCCTCCAGTTCGAGGCCCGGCGGGAGGTCCTCGCCGACGGCCAGACCGACCTCGCGGGCCAACGAGGCCTGCATCCGGTCGTTGGGCAGCCCCACCAGGTATAGACGGTTGCCGGCCTGCTTGAAGTGCATGCTGCGGCAGTGCGAGACGTCGGACACGTTGCCCACGCAGGCCACGATCGGCGACGGCGCCGCGGTCCTGCCCTTGGCGCTCTGGTTGTAGAAGGAGACGTTGCCGGACACCACGGGCAGCGGCTCGACGCCGCGGGCGTGCAGGGTGAGGCCGCGACAGGCGTCGCCGACACCGCGCACCGCCTCGCGGAACTGACGGAAGACCTCCGGCACCTCCGGATTGCCGAAGTTGAGACAGTCGGTCACCGCCGCGGGGCGTCCCCCCACGCACGCCACGTTGCGGGCGGCCTCGGTCACGGCGCGCGCCCCCGCCAGATAGGGGTCCGCCAGGCCCAGCAGGGGGTTGCCGTCGACGCTGACCGCCACGCCCAGGTCGCTGCCGGGGACCGGCGCCACCACGCCGGCGTCGGCCTCGCCCGGTCTCAGGACGGCGCAGCCCCGCACCTCGGAATCGTAGTGGCGGTAGAGGTGCTCTCGCGAGGCGACGTTCACGTGCCCCAGCAGCTGCAGCCACTCCTCGGCGATCGCCGCGTCGGGCGCCTCCGGCGCTTTCGGTCCCGTGACCGCGGGCGGCGGGGCGGGCGCCTCCGCGCGGGCGTAGCTCACGCCGCAGGTCACGGTCGCGACGGGCGATTCGCACAGGATACGGTCGCCGTGGCGCAGGCGGTAGACGCCGTCGTCGGTCACGACACCGATCCGGCGGGCGCAGGCGCCCTCGTACAGGGTCGGCAGCGCGAACTCCTCGTTGTAGATGCGCAGCACCTCGCCGGTGAAGCGCGCGGGCACGGCCAGGCAGTACCGCTCCTGGGTCTCGGAGCAGGCGACGACCCGCGCCGGCACGTCGTCCCCCGCGGTGTGCACCAGGGCGAGATCCACATCGCAGCCGCAGCCGCCGGCGTCGGCCAGCTCGCTGGTGACGCAGCTCACGCCGCCCGCGCCGAGATCCTTGAAGCCCACGGTGATACCGGCCTCGCGCGCCTTGCCCAGGACTTCCCGGTTCGCCACGGTCAGCACGCGCTTCAGGAACGGATCTGGCACCTGGACGCTGCCCTTGTTCTCGGTGGCGGCCGCGGCGTCAAGGGTGGCCGAGGCGAAGGCCGCCCCGCCCATGCCGCTCCAGTCGGTGGGTTTGCCCACGAGCACCAGGTCGTACGGCTCGTCCTTGGCCTGCGGCGGCACGGCCGAGTGGGTGATGTGATCCAGGGGCACCAGCCCGACGGCCACGACGTTGACCAGGCAATTGTCGTCGAAGGAAGGGTGGAAGTAGACGTCGCCGCCCAGGTTGGGCACGCCGAGCGCATTGCCGTACTCCCAGATGCCCGTGACCACCTGGCGGGCGATGTCCAGGCGGTGGTCGGCGCCGGGACCCTGCGGCCAGCAGAACCTGAGAGGGTCGAGGGTGCCGATCACCTCGCCGCCCATGCAGTAGACGTCACGCACGATGCCGCCTATGCCCGTTGCCGCGCCTTCGACCGGCATCACCTGACTGGGATGGTTGTGGCTCTCGTGGGCGATGACGATGCCGTAGCGCACGCCGTCCACGGTGCCAAAATCGAAGACGCCCGCGTCCTCCACCGGTCCCACGACGACGTTGCTCGCGTCCGTGGGCAGGAACGCCTTCAGGGTGGGACGGCTGCTCTTGTAGGAGCAGTGCTCGCTCCACATGGTGTCGAAGAGGGTCAGTTCGGTGAGCGTCGGGGCTCTCGCGAGCAGCTCCTGGACGCGGCGCGCCTCGGCCGGCGTGAGGGTCAGCGCGTGGGTCTTGAGCGCGGCGCGCAACGCGTTGTCGCCCAAGGCAGCGGCGTCGAGGGTCGCGAAGGAGGGATCGCGGGTCATGCCCGCTCCGGCGCGAGGGTGCGCGTGAAGATCCGGTCGAGGTTGCGTTGGTGGTGGGCGAGATCGAAACAGCGAGACAGGCCGTCTTCGCCGAGGGTCCCGGTGACCCATGCGTCGGCGCGCAGGCTATCCCGGAAATCGATGTCCTCGTCCCACACGCGCATGGCGCAGCGCTGCACCGCCGCGTAGGCGTCCTCGCGGGAGGCGCCCGCACCGACAAGGGCCAGCAGCACAGTCTGGGAGAAGACCATCCCGCGCACGCGGGCCATGTTCTCCAGCATGCGCTCGGGAAAGACCACGAGACCCTCGATCAGCCAGCTCATCTTGCCCAGCATGTAGTGCAGCAGGTGGCATGCGTCGGGGAAGATGATGCGTTCGGCGCTACTGTGGCTGATGTCGCGCTCGTGCCACAGGGCGACGTTCTCCATGGCCGTGAGGGCATAGCCGCGCAGCACGCGGGCCATGCCGGTGATCCGCTCGGAAATGATGGGGTTCTTCTTGTGGGGCATCGCCGAGCTGCCCTTCTGCCCCTTGGCGAAGGGCTCCTCGACCTCGTGGACGTCGGTCCGTTGCAGGTTGCGGATCTCCACCGCCATCTGCTCCAGGGTGGCGCCGATCAGGGCCAGGCTGGTCAAGAACGACGCGTGACGGTCGCGCTGCAGCACCTGCGTCGCCACCGGCGCCGCCTCCAGGCCGAGCCGGCGCATGGTCTCCGTCTCGATCTCGGGATCCAAGTGGGCCATGGTGCCGACCGCACCGGAGATCTGTCCGACCTTCACGTCATCGAGCGCCGCCTCCAGACGGCGCAGGCCGCGCCGCAGGGCGGCCCAGTAGACCAGCAGCTTCAGTCCGAAGGTCGTCGGTTCGGCGTGGATGCCGTGGCTGCGTCCCACCATGGGCGTGTGCTGATGCTCGAGCGCGCGGGTCTTCAGAACGTCCAGGAGCTGCCGCAAGGCGCCGTGCAGCACTTCGCCCGCCTCGCACATCTGCAGCGCGAAGGCGGTGTCGCCCAGGTCGCTGCTGGTCATGCCCTCGTGCACGTAGCGGGATTCGGGCCCGATGTTCTCGCCCAGGTCGGTCAAGAACGCGATGACGTCGTGATGGACGGTCTGCTCGATCTCCAGCACCCTGTCGGTATCGAAGGCCGCCTTCTCGCGGATCACGCGGGCGGCCTCGGCGGGGATATCCCCGCGCTCGGCCCGCACCTCGCAGACGAGGATCTCGATTTCCTGCCAGATCTCGAGCTTGCGGCGGAGCGACCAGATGGCCCGCATCTCGGGGGTTTCGTAACGGGGTATCAAGGCAGCACCTCGGTGAACGACCCATCGGTAACTATCTGTATATCATCAACATCCAGCCCCTGACGCCCGGGGCGGGCGGGGGACGCGAGGCAGGTCGTGGGAACGCCGGAGAACATAGCCCAGATCGGACCAGAAAGGAAGCATCACTTGCAGGGCGGGGCGCGTCTACTCCCGCCGCCGGGGATCCTCCTCCAGCACGATCGTCCCCGCGAACTCCTTCCCCTCGCGGTAGGCCATGAACTCGAGCTGGGTGCCCACCTTGGCCTCGTAGACCAGGCGGTTGAAGGTGTCGGCGTCGTTGAGCGCCACGCCGTTGATGCTGATGATCACGTCGTAGGGCTGCAGGCCGGCCTTGGCGGCGGGCGAGCCGGAGATCACGTCGCGCACCACGAAGCCGTCGGTGCTCGGCAGGTTCAGCGACTGGGCGATCAGCTCGTTGACCTCCACGATGCCGAAGCCGACGTAGGCGCGCCGGAAGTAGCCGAAATCGCGGACCTCGCGGATGATCCACTGCGCCCGCGCGATGGGCACGGCGAAACCCAGGCCGATGCTGCCGCCGCTCTCGGTGAAGATGAAGGTGTTGATGCCGATCACCTCGCCGCGGCTGTTGACCAGGGGGCCGCCGCTGTTGCCGGGATTGATGGCGGCGTCGGTCTGGATCATGCCCAGGAAGGCCTGGCCCTCGCTGTTGGTGTTCTTGATGTCGCGGTTCAGGGCGCTGATCACGCCGATGGTGACGGTCGGCTGGGTGTCGGCCAGCAGGTAGCCGAAGGGCGAACCGATGGCGATGGCCCACTCGCCTATGTACAGATCGTCGCCGGGATCGGCCAGGGTCGCCACGGGCAGGTCCGCGGGCGGCTCCACGAGCTGGATCAGGGCCAGATCCCAGGTGGGCACCTTCTCCAGCACCCGGGCGCTGTACTGGCGGCCGTCGTTCAGCGCCACCACCAGCTCGTCGGCACTCTCGACCACGTGCACGTTGGTCAGGATGAAACCGTCGTCGGAGACGACCACGCCGGAGCCCATGCTGGCCACGTCCTGCCGGAAGGCGCGCTGGGGGAACATCCCCGGGTAGAAACGCTCGAAGTATTCCCAACCGCGCGGTACGAGGCTGCGCGTGACGGTGCGGTGCTGGATAGCGTTGATGCTGACCACCGCCGGCGAGACCCTCTCGGTGGCGCGCACGATGGCGTTGCGCCGGCCGAAACCGCTGGTCTCGGACAAACCGGGCTCCGCCACCTCCCTCACCACGATCGTGTCGCGGGCGCCGACGCCGGTCGCGACGGCGCGGGGAGCCGAGCGCCAGCCGATGACGTACGCCGCGCCCAGGAGCAGGCCGAAGAGCACGCCGATGACGATGCCGGTCCAGACGGGAGCTTTCCTCAACACGATCCTCCAGAGTCAGCCGGATACGGGCCGCACCACGCGGCCGGCATCCTCCTACAAGTCAGCCCTGGAGCTTGTTCCAGTCCGCCATGAAGGCGTCCATCCCCTTGTCCGTCAGCGGATGGCCCACGAGCTGCCTGATGACCTTGTGGGGGATGGTCGCGATGTCCGCGCCCAGCAGCGCCGACTGCACCACGTGCAGGGGATGCCGAACGCTGGCCACGATGACCTCGGTGGGATATTCGTAGTTCTCGTAGATCTCCACGATATCCTCGATGAGCTGCATGCCGTCCTGGCTGACGTCGTCGAGCCGGCCCACGAAGGGCGAGATGTAGGCGGCGCCGGCCTTGGCCATCAGCAGCGCCTGGCTGGACGAGAAGCAGAGGGTGGCGTTGACCGGGATGTCCTCTTCGCTCAGGGCGCGGGTCGCCTTCAGGCCCTCCAGCGTGGTGGGGATCTTGACGACCATGTGCTCGCTGAGGCCGGCCAGGCGGCGGCCCTCCTCGATCATGCCGGCGGTGTCCAGGGCCACTACCTCGCCGCTGACCGGCCCCTGCACGATGTCGCAGATCTCCTTGAGCAGGGCGTCGGTGTCCCGGCGTCCGGCCCTGGCCATCAGGCTGGGGTTGGTGGTTACGCCGTCGAGCACGCCCATGGACAGGGCGTCGCGGATCTCGTCCAGGTCGGCGGTATCGATGAAGAACTTCATGGCGTCTCCTTCAGCGTTCAACGCCGGGATCGTCGCCCGGATCGGTGTAGGCGGGGTCGTCCAGCTGCTGCGGATAACCCACCGCCGCGAGGTAGAGCCCGTGGGGCGGCGCCATGCTGCCCGCGGCGCGCCGGTCGCGAGCCGTCAGGATGGCGATCATGTCCGCGGGCTCCCGTTGCCCGCACCCGACCTCCACGAGGGTGCCGACCAGCGTCCGCACCATGTGGTGCAGGAAACGGTCGGCCCGGATCTGGAAGATAGCCGAGTCGTCGGCCCAGTCAAAGCGGCAAAGCCGCACGTCGCAGCGGTTGTTCTCCCTCAACGACGCGGTCTTGCAGAAACTGCTGAAATCCCGCTCGCCGGGCACGTGAGCCGCGGCGGCGTCCAGGGCCGCGCGGTCGAGATCCCGGTTCACCTGCCATTCGGCGCGACGGCGGAAGATGTCGCGCCGGAAACCCAGCCGGTACGCGTAGTGCCGCCAGCGCGCCGAGAAGCGGGCGTCGAACGACGGCGACACCTCGCGCACCGCGCGGATGTCCAGGTCCCCGGGCGCCATGGCGGACAGGGCGCGGCAAACGCGCTGCGCCTCGTCGGTATTCAAGCCGGCCACGTGGGCCACCTGGCCGAGGGCGTGCACGCCGGCGTCGGTGCGTCCCGCACCGGTGGGCACGGCCCCGCGTCCCAGCAGCTTCGCGAGCAGCCGCGACAGCTCGCCCTGGACGGTGCGCAGTCCCGGCTGGATCTGCCAGCCGTGGAAATCGGTCCCGTCGTAGGCCAGGTCGATGCGCACGGTGCGGGACATCTCAGCGGCCCGCCCCGCCCGCCGCGACCAGACGCTCGGCGATCTGCACCGCGTTCAGGGCCGCGCCCTTGCGCAGGTTGTCGGCCACCACCCAGAGCAGCAGCACGTCGTCGCGGCCCGGCTCGGTGCGCACGCGCCCCACGAAGACGTCGTCCTCCCCGCTCGCGCCGAGGGCCGTGCGGTAGCCGTGCGGCGAATCCGCCACCTGGAGGCCGGGCATCGCGCGCAGGGCGGCCAGGGCGGCGTCACGGTCCACGGGGCGCTCGAACACGGCGCGGATGGACGCCGAGTGGCCGTTCCAGACGGGCACCCGCGTCGCCAGGCAGGTCACGGCCAGCTCCGGCCGGCCGAGGATCTTGCGCATCTCGCGCACGACCTTCTCCTCCTCGGCGAAGGAGCCGTCAGCCACGGGCGCGCCGATCTCCGGCACGGCGTTGAAGGCGATCTGGCGGGGGAAGATGCCGCCGGTGACGTCCTCTTCCCGGCTCGGTCCCGACGCGCCGTGCAGCCGGGGCAGGCAGAGGCGCAGCTGTTCCTCCAGCGCGCTGCGGGCGCGTCCCCCCGCGCCCGAGACGGACTGCAGGGTGGTCACGTGGCAGGCTTTCATGCCGAAGGCGTCGTGCAGGGGGGCCAGGGCCATGACCACCTGGATGGTCGAGCAGTTGGGATTGGCGACGATGCGCCCGGGCGGCGGCAGTTCGCGGGCGTTGATCTCGGGCACGACCAGCGGTACGTCGTCGTCCATGCGAAAGGCGGTCGAGTTGTCGACGACCCAGGCGCCCTGCGCGGCGAAGCGGGCGGCGTATTCGCGGCTGGCCGCGGCGCCCGCGCTGAACAGGGCCACCGACAGGCCGCCGAGCTCCGCGGAGGCCGCATCCCGGCAGGTGAGCGTCTCCCCCCGGAAGGCGAGCTGCTTGCCGGCGGAGCGCTCGCTGACCAGCAGCAGCGGCGGTTCGTCTACCCAGGCGCGCGCCGCCAGGAGGTCCAGCATGGCCCTGCCCACGAGTCCCGTGGCGCCGAGTATCGCGGTTCGCATTCCCTTCCCTCGCCTTCGCGCATGACGGTGCAGACTTGCCACGTCAGTCTAGCAGCGGCGCGGCGGGGGGTCAAAGCCTGCGCGTGGACAGCCAAGGCGACCGATGCTATGGTCACGGACACGTCAACCGGGGAGAGGGCCCGATGCGCGGATACGGACCGGCAGGAATCATCACGACGGGCGCGCTGGCCGTCGCGGCGCTCGGCGCATTGCTCGCGACGGGTTGCGCCCCGCCTGAGCGGAGACAGTCGTCCCGCGAGGCGCTCGCCCGCTGGGAGGACCGGCGCCTGGCCGACACCGATTCGCTGGTGGCGATGCTGTCGGACGACGACGCCCACGTCCGCCGCGCCGCCCTGGGCGCCGCCGGCCGGATCGGCCGCGCCGACGTGTTGCGCGAGGTGATCGCGAGACTGGACGATCCCAGCGATGCGGTGCGGATCGCCGCGGCCGAAGCCCTGGGCTTCATGGGCGACGCCGACGCCGTCGGACCCCTCGTCGATCTGCTGAAGGACGACCGGGCTCCCCTGCGCGAAGCCGCGCTCTTCGCCCTGGCCCGCCTGCCCCACGACGGCCGGTCCCTGGTGGAGACGGCCCTGTACGGCCCGGAGCGCGAGGCGATCCTGGCCTGGAACGCCCTGCGCGACCGCGCCGCGGACGTCGATTCCACCCTCCTGGCGGACGTCGTGCGCACCGGACTGGTGCGCCCCGAACCGGAGATCGTCTGGCGGGCGTTGCGCTGCGCGGAGCGCGTACCGGGCCGGGATCTGGTCGCGGACATCGCCCCCTTCGCCACCGCGGGCGATCCCCAGATCCGAGTTCACGCCTGCCGCGCCCTCGCCCGGCAAGGCGGACCGGACGCCCTGGCGGCGGTCATCGACTGCGGCGAGCGGGCGGGCAGGTTCTCTCGTCGCGAAGGGAACAGGATCAGGATCGCGATGCTGGGGGCCCTCGGCGCACTGGGCGGGGACGCCCTGGCCCGGGACGGCGATCATGCCCAACTGGTGGGTCTGCTGGCCGCCGGTGCGCGGGATGCGGACCCGCACGCGGCTAGCACGGCCCTGACCGCCATGGCCCGCGCCGTGGCCGACCTGCCCCTGCCTCCCGCCGCCGCGGCGCGCGAGAGCCTGCTGC
>JAHIYU010000083.1 GCA_018814885.1 bacterium
CGATGGCGTCGGTGAGAAGTTCGGTCCAGTTCATGCAATATCTCCCCTGGCGGATGTGGCGGATCTCGCGCGAACCCAGAGATCACATGATAAGCACGCAAGCCTCAGAAGTCCGCGATCTCGTCGATCAGCGCCGGATCGCCGACGAAGGGGTTGGGGATCTTGGCCCGGCCCCGGGGCGTGATCATGATGTTCGCGGGCTTGATGTCGCGGTGGATGATGCCGCGCGCGTGGGCCTCTTGCCGGCCGGAGGCGACCTGGGTGATCAGATCGACCGCCTTGTCCGTGGATTGGGGACCGGCCTCGATCAACTCCTTCAGGGTCGTGCCGGGGACGTACTCCATGGCGATGAAGGTCTGTCCGTCGACCTCGTCGACCTCATGGACGGTGCATATGTTGGGATGCGACAGAGCCGCCGCGGCGCGGGCCTCGCGCAGGAAGCGGGCGCGATCCGCTTCGGAACCGGCAGCATGGCGGGTGAGGAACTTGAGGGCCACGAAGCGGTCGAGTTTCGTGTCCTGCGCCCTGTAGACGACGCCCATCCCGCCCTCGCCGAGCTTCTCGTCGATGCGGTAATGGGAGATGGTCTCGCCTATCACGTCGCCCCCCGGTGAGCGGATCTCCTTGGGCCTGCAATGACATCTCGATCACGATACGATCTCTCGCTCGCGGTTCATACAGATAAGTGACCGAGGGCGCCCCGCGACCGCCCATGCCAGCCGGGCCCGACGCTGTCGTTTTCCGTTCCACATTGCGACGCGAGACATCGGACGCATCGACCTTGCGGAACGAGCGAACCGGAACAGACAGGGGACCCGGGCGGCCCGGGTCCCCTGGATAACATGATATGGCCTCGTAGTTTGTTACCTGTACAGGGTCTTGACCTGACCCCAGGTCGCATCCTCGTTGGCCACGGTGCCGAGATCCTCGAAGCAGATGTCCGCCCACTCGACCAGCACGAAGCCGTCGGGATCGCCTTCCTGCAGGGTGTGCAGGAAGTAGCCGCCGGCCTGCGCATCGTTGAGAATGCCCCACACGCCGTAGGGCGGATCCTCCGCGGGGTTGCCCTCGTCGAAGGCCAGCTGACCGCTGCTGTAGGGCGTGCCGCCCATCACCAGCGTGTACTCGACGGTACCGGGGTTGGTCGACGAGAGCATGTTGGGCAGGTACGTGATCTCCATGTGCACGGTCACGCCCAGGGTGTAGGTGAGGCCGTGCTCGACCGTGAACGAGTAGAAGGGCAGGCGGCCGCCCCAGCAGGAGATCTCGCCGGTGTTCGCATTGCACATGAACACGCCGTCAACGGCCTGGGACCACCAGGGCGAGAGGTTGAGCCCCGCCTCGCCCGAGCCGGTGCCGGAGATGGTCAGATCGGCGCAGAAGCGGAAACCGTCGCCGTTGGCGAAGTTCTGGGCGACGCCGCCCTGGGCGAAGCGCCAGTTGTGACGACTGCCCCAGCCCGCGCCGCAGAACTGCTTCTGCTCGTGGATGGAGACCATCGTCGCGTAGTTGTTGACGCTCGTGATGACCGAGGTCGGGCAGTCGTTCCAGATCCGCTCGGTGATGATGGCGCCGTCGGGGATGTCGGTCGCCAGGGCCGTGGTCGTACCGACCAGCAGCAGCGCCGACATAAGCAGCAAAGTGATCGTTTTCATGTCTAATCTCCCGTTGTTATGCGTTTGCTGTCCTGTCATTCAGTGTCCGTCTCTCGTTGGTCCTCACCTCCTCGCCAGACGTGCCCCGGTGCGCTTCTCCCTTCAGCGCACCAGGATGCAGCGTTTCCAGATCTTTCCCGGTCGGGATTCCAGGGAATAGAAGTAGACACCGCTGGGCAGCCCCTCGAAATCGAAGGTGACCTGGTGCCTCCCTTTATCCTGATTCTGGTCCACATAGGTGCGGACCAGGCGTCCCCGCGCATCGTACAGGCTCAATCTCGCCGGACCCGACTCCGACAGCCTGTAGGCGACGGTAGTCGTGCCACGGCAAGGGTTCGGGGAGTTCTGCTGGAGAACGGTCTCCCCGATGTCCGCGTCCCCGGCGGAAACGGCAGTGGCCGCCGTGAAGCCCGCGCGCTGCAGTCCCCGCACGACGTCGGCATTGCCGCCCACGCGCTCCCAGACGGCGCCGTTGAGATGGTTCTCGATCATCATGATGATGGGCCCCTGGTCGATGCCCAGGTAGTCGCTTGCCCACCAGAACCGGCTCAGGTTGAAGGCGTCCTTGAAGCCGTAGTTGCCCCAGAGGGCGATGCCGAAGACGTCATAGAAATGATGCAGCGTCGGGATGACGATCTCCGGCGCGAAGGCGATCGACGCGGCCGCCGCCGTGGGCGTGATCGTGCCGTTGTCGCTCTGGCCCGGCGGCGCGCCGTGGGCCACGTAACCGTCGGGATCGATGGACGCCGTGAGCCCCCAGACGTCCCCGTCGTAGCCGACCCAGCCGCCCGGGTTGGCGATGCAGTACTCGCGCGCCGCGAGGGTCGCGCGCCGCGAGTTCTCGAAGTAGGTGATCCCCTTGTCGCGCATGTAGTCGTCCTGGATGTGCCGGAAGTCGATCCAGCAGTGGCTGTACTGGTGGCCGAAGAGCGGCGGGAAGATCACGTAGGTCTGTCCGTACTGTTCGCCCCACCAGTAGCCCGACGTCCAGTAGTCCCAGGTCCACTCCGGCACGGGATGGGTGGGAGAGCCCAGGGCGAGGATGTAGAGGATCATGGCCTCGTTGTAGCCGGTCCAGACGCCGTAGTTGGCGAAACCGGTCACCGGGTCCCAGCCCATCCTGATGCGGGTGCCCCCGTCGCGGACGAACTCCCAGTCCACGCGATGGCAGATGGCGTCGGCGAGCTCGCGCAGGTAGGTTTCCCGCACGTCCTCCCCGTCGAAGTACTCCCGCGCGTCTATGATGCCCGCCAGCAGCAGCGCCGTGTCGATGGTCGACAGCTCGCTACCCCAGGTGCGCACGGCCGAGTCCATGTCCAGGAAATGGTAGAAAAGGCCCTGGTAGCCGATCGTGCCGGACTCGCCCGTACCCTGCGGGCCGTTCCAGAAGGTCTCCAGGCCGCGGATGATGCGCTCGCGGGCCAGGTCGCGGGTCACCCAGCCGTGATCGACGCCGATGCAGTAGGCCGAGTAGCCGAAACCGGTCGCCGCGATGCTGCAGGCCGCCCAGCTCTGGCTGCCGTCCTTGATCAGGCCGTTGACGGCGTTGGCCTCCTCCCAGAAGTAGTCGAACGCCGTGTGCTGCAGGGTGTCGAGGAGGGCTTCGGTCGTCAGCGCCCCGGCGGTCCGGACCGGCCCTCCCAGCGCTGCCGCGATCGCCAGGGCCGCCGTCGCGGTGATGAGCGTCGCCCTGCCTGCCCCGTCACCGATCATTCGTCTCTTCATGTCGCCACCTCTCACGATGCGTCAGAACTCAATGACGAAGGTCAAACGATGCGTCCCTTCCAGGTACGCATGGCTCGCCCACGCGTAGTCGAACTGGTACGTGTTGGCGCCGAGGTCGCCCCCGAGCCCGAAGCCCGCCGTCAGGCCCTGCTGCGAGTTTTCCTGGAAGAGGGTCTGGTAGCCCAGGCGGAGCGAGAACAGATCGTGCCAGCACCACTCGACGCCCAGGTTCGCGCTCTCGGAGTTGTCGTTGGGGTGGAGGGCGTCGACGACCACCAGGAAGCTGTTGTCGTCGTCCAGGACGTAGGGCAACGCCACGCCCAGGCGGAACAGGATCGGTACCGGGAAACGGTCGGTGGACTGCTCGCCGGGCAGGGAGCTGTTGTCGCCGTGGACATCCGGATCCTCGTCGTACTGGATGGCCAGGTCACGGCCGGTGTATTGCCCCTGGGTGCCCAGGTTCGACAGGCAGAAGCCGATGCTCGCGCCGCCCGAGGACAGGCGGTAATGCGTGCCCGCGTTGAAGGTCAGCATCTGGCTGGTCGTGTGCCAGATGCGCTCGCTGACGAAGTTGGTCTGGATCCCCGCCGAGAAGCGGCTGGTGATCCGGCGCCCGTAGCCCAGGCCCAGGGCGACGTCGCCCACGTTGTACCGCTCGCCGGTGCCCAGGGGATGGTCCACGGTGCGCACGTCGATGTCGCCGGAATTGAGCGCCGTGATGCTGACGAAGACGTTGCTCCCGCCGCCCACCGGCAGCAGGGCCGCCGCGTAGTCGTAGCTGATGTCCGCGAACCAGAAGCTGTGGGTGAACTGGACCTCGGCGGACGTCGGCAGGCCGATCACACCCGTGTTGTAGTAGGCGGTCTCGATGCCTCCGGCGAGACCCACGCCGGCGTTGCCCAGCGCGGCGTGGCGGCCGCTCGGCTCGATGCGCAGGAACTGACCGATGGTGGTCCCGACCTTGGACTGGGCGTGGGCCTGCCCGCCCCAGAGGACCGTCATCGTCAGGATCGCCAGCACAACTCTCTTCATGTCGCTCCTCGCGCTCACTTGATGACCGCGAACTTGCCCGTGTATTCCCGCGCCCCGGCGGTGCGCACGTGGAAGATGTAGAGCCCGGGCGCCACGTCCAGGTTGTCCCTGGTCCGCAGGTCCCAGGCCACATAGCCTTCCATGGAGCCATCGTGCCGCAGTATCTGCACCAGTTCGCCGCGCACGTTGTAGATGCGGATCACGCAGCTCGCGGGCAGGCCCCGGAACTCGAGACGGCGCTCGCCGCGCCCGGAGGTCGCGTACCGCTCTGGTTCGAAGCTGGCCGAGCCGATGTACGGGTTCGGCACGACGTAGGGCGCGAGCTCGCCCTCGGCCGCGGCCTGGTCCAGGCGGGCCCCCGAGGTGGTGAAGACGAAGACATCGTCCGCCCCGAAGGGGCGCGTCAGGCGCAGCGTGTAGTCGTCGCCGCTCGCCGGGGGCTGCGTCGGCGCGGGCGTTTCGCCAGACAGTCGGAAGCGCCAGGTCGCCCAGGGCACGCCCGGCTGTTCATCCAGGTACGTCACCACGTCCACCACGTCGTCGGGGCCGCTGATGGTCCCGTTGCCGTCCACGTCCCGGAAACGGAAGTCCATGGGCGTCTCGCCATCGTCCGCCAGGGCCGTGACGGTGAACCTGGCCGGCCGCGCCGGCCAGAAGGCCATGGCGATGGAGGTGTCGACGACGGTATCCGCGAAACGGATGACGATGTCGTCGGGGAAGCCGGGCCGCAGGCGGTTGATGGGCAGGACGTACTGGTAGATGGCCGAAAGCCGCGCGTCGGTGCCGCTGTCGGCCGTGAAGCCCGAGTTCACGTCGTCGGGACCGACGACCGGCGGCGTCGCGACCACCGGCAGCAGACCGGCGCCCACTGAGCCGATCCCCTGGCCGTCGAGATCCCGGCCCTCATCGAACACCACCTCCCCGGTGGCGTTGTCGGTCAGGGCGTAGCTCACGGCGCGCAGGCTGTCGGGCGACGGCGTGGCGAACGTGATCTTGAATTCGTGTCCATCGGGAACGATGTCCGAATTCACGACCTCGACGAGGATGTTTCCGGATCCGCGACCGGCCACCTGCGTGGCCGTGTCCGCTCTGGCGGGCACGTACCCCAGTGCGCGGGGATTGGGCCGCACGGCCACCACGTTGGGCGGCAGTACGAGCCCGCCTCGCGGGGTCCGCGAGGGCGCGATGGCGTTCTCCGACGGGTAGAAGTCGAAACTGTCGGAGCCGTAGTCGTAGGCCGTGATGGCGTAGTAGTACTGCTGGCCGTTGGTCACGCTGTAGTCGGTCCAGGTGTGGGTGATGCCGCTGTTGGTCCCGAGATAGTATGCGACGCCGTCCACGGTCTGGGTCGAGAAGCCGCTGCGATCGTTGTCCAGGTCGAACTGGGCGATGGGCCGACCGTTGCCGAGCGGGCCGGTGCCCGTGCCGGTGGTGATCACCTGGGGATCGACGAAGTCCGGGTCGGTGGCGCGGTAGATGCGGTAGCCCTCGAAGTCGAACTCGCCGGTGACGGGATCGGCGCCGCGCTCGGCCACGTCGTCCCAGGACATCCGCACGAAGCCGTCGCCGCTCTCGGCCGTCAGTGTCGGCATGGGCGGCGGAACGGCGAAGCGGTAGTTGGCATCGTAGATCCGCTGGACCGTCTGCACGTTGCGGCGCAGCTCCTCCAGGTCGGCGCCGTAGGCCAGGGCCAGGCTGAAGCGTTCGGTCGTGCCGGCCGCCAGCTTGAAGGGCCCGGACGCGAACAGGAAGCCGATGTTGTAGTTGGAGGCCAGCGGCTCTCCGAAACGCACCTCCGGATCCGGATCGGTGAACTGCTCGTACAGGCGCTGGGGCCAGTTGTTGCTGTCGGTGAAGAAGAGGATGCCGTCGGTTTCCTGGTCCGGGTTGCCCGCGCCCGCGCGGATGCGGTTGATCCGGAAGCCGGTCAGTCCGATCTGGTCGGATTCGTTGAGGTCGGTCCCGTCGAAGTTGGGCTCGCCTTCTGTCGGCATGCCGTCGCCCTCGCCGGTGTCGCCTGTGTCCTCCAGGCCGTCGGCGCCCACGTCGTGGCCCTCGGCGGTCCAGTCCAGGTCCTCGTCCCCGGTCCACCATGAACCCGCCACGTAGGCCGGCATCTCCGTCAGGGGCCCGTAGGAGGCCTCGAAACTCGTCAGGTCGTAGTTGGCCGCCACGTAGTCGGCGATGGCCTGCTGGCCCACGATCGGCGCGCCGGGCCCGCCGTCGCGACGCTCGTCCGTGAAGCCGTCCTCGTCGTTGTCGACGCCGTCGTACGGGTTGCCGGGCGTCTCCATGTAGGCGTAGCCCAGGTAGCCGGTACGGGCGCAGGAGCTGTTCAGGTCGCGGCCGTGTCCGTAACGGTCCCAGGTGTAGACCAGGTTGATCACCTGGTCGTCGAAGGTCCGGTCGAAGTATGCGTTGTCATCGTCGGACTCGTAGATGCCGTCGCAACTCAGGGTCGAGCCGCCCACGCCCGAGTCCATGTAGAGGCCGAAGACGATGTTGTCGTCGTAGTCGGTGGTGCCCTCGTTGGTGATGTCGTAGTGCCAGAAGATCACGTTGCGAGCCTGCGGGTTGGCCCACTGGAAGCCGCGCACCTCGATGCGCAGGCCGAGGCCGTTGCGCGTCGAGTCGCGGGCGTCGGGGAAGAAGTTCCAGGCGTCGTAGTAGTCGTCGTCGACGACCATGTAGCTCTCCTGGTCCGCGACGATCAGCTTGCCGAAGTAGCCGTTCCAGCTGGCGGGCCAGCCCGGGTCGTCGGGATCGTCCAGGCGGTCGGGCCACGAATCGGGCCACGTGCGCAGGTCGTTGCTGAGCGCGGGAGAACGGCCGGGGTTCAGCGAGGGATCGGACTGGAAGTAGCCGGGGCGCGGCTCGAAGCGCATGTCGCGATTGTTGTAGGGGCTGATCCCCTGCCGCTCGCGGAAGCCGGTTTCCATGATGTACGACTCCACGCCGTTGGCCTGGACGATCTTCGCCAGCACGAAGGGGGTGATGCCGTCGCTGTAGTTCATGCCGCTGCCCTTGGGCACCTCGGCCGAATGGAAGACGCTCAGGTCGACGCCGACGGGGTCCGCCGGATAGTCGCCCACCATCCCGTAGTTCCAGTAGATCGTGCGCATGTTGTTGGCGTCGTGCTGGCCCGATCGCTCGTAGTTGTGGCGTCCCCTCTGCTCGATCGGAACAGGCGTGGGGACGTCGGCGACCGCAGCCAGGGCGAACGCCAGCGCCGCCAGGGCCGCCGCCGGCACCACCGACCGCATCCGCGCCCGCGTCCTGGTATCCTGGCTCTGCATCCTTTCATGCCTCCGTAGCCGTCTCATGACGCCCCTCCCCAGATCCTCACGCCGATCTCGATCCGGCGCGGCGGAAAGAACCAGGTCGGATTCGCGAGCGAGGCGCGGTCCACCTCGGGAAACCGCGAGTAGTAGGGACTGCCCGTGTCGGAATAGATGTTGCCGTTGAAGTAGCGCGCGTCGAACAGGTTGAAGACGCGGGCGAAGAGATTGGCTCCGGCGCCCAGGTTCTTCTCCATGCGCAGGTCGACGATCATCGCGGCCGGCTTGCGGCCGGAGTTGGTCTCTAGCCCGTGGCCATGGCCGCGTTCGATGACCGGCGTGTAGGGATGGCCGCTGACCAGGCGGAGCACCGAGCTCACGTTGTAGGTGTCGGGCCCGCCGAGCGACGCGGTCAGGTTCAGGGTGTGGCGCTGGTCCCAGTTGAAGGGCACCAGGCGCGGCTGGGCATCCTCGTTGTTGGTGGCCCGCACAAAGGTCTCGTAGGGATCGCTGCTGTTGCCCATGGCCCGCTGCCACGTGTAGTCGAGCGAGACGCTGGCGGGACCGAGGCGCCGATTGTCGAGTCCCAGGGTGATGCCGAAGACGCTGCCGAAGTCGACGTTGGTCAGCCTCGCGTAGGGCACGCCCATGTAGGTGTCGACGAACTCCACGCCCAGCAGATCGCGGATGTCCTTGTAGAAGGCCGTCAGCTCCACGCCGAAGTCCTTGTTGAGGACGTGCTTGTAGCCCACCTCGTACTGGACGGTCTGCTCGGGCCTCACGTCCGGGTTGCCGAGCACGCCGATGCGGCTCTCGGCGCCGGCCTGGAGGTTCGCCACGACGTCGTAGTTCGCGTTGTTGAACATCGTGCCGATGGCCGGGAACTGGCGGAAGTGACCGTAGGCGAAGTGGATCGCGGCGTAGTCCTCGATGGGATAGGCGATGCCGATGCGCGGGGAGACCGACACCTTGGTGCTCGCGTCCACGGGATACGAGAGGGGCGCCCCCTCGATGGCGTTCGCCGGATTGGCGAGATCGCTGGGGACCGTCGCGCGCGCGTCGAAGTACTCGAGGCGCATCCCCACGCGCACGGTAATGTCGGGATACTCCATCTGATCCTGCACGTAGGCGGCGCCCATCACCGGGCGGTAGGTCTGCACGGGCAGGTAGGAGGGCGGATAGTCGATGTAGCGCGTCAGGTGCTCGACCACCTGCCCGTCCACGCTGTCGCTGGTGAAGACCAGGTGGCCGGGCGTGCCGAACGCGACCTTCGGCGCGCTGACCTCGACGCCCGTCTTGACCTGGTGCTCGTGCGAGACCTGGCTGACCACCGACCCCTTGAAGACCCAGTCGTCGGTCCGCTGGAAGAAACGGGTGAAGTCGTAGCCCTCGACGACGGCCCCGAGCTCGTAGTTCTCTGTGCCCTGGGCGGCGCCCGCCGAATCGTAGCGGGCGTCGTAGACGTCGGAGAAGGCGAAGTCCTCGTACTTGACATAGTTCTCGCGAAGGCTCAGGTCCATGAACGTGGCCTCGCCGAAGGCGTGGGTCACGTCCAGGCCGTGGGAGATGGAGAAGCGCTCCTGCTTGGAGAGCCCGTCGGGATTGAGGCGGTAGCCCCAGTCGGTCCGGCGGCTCCGGTTGAAGCCGGCCAGCGCCTGGTAGTTGAGCTTGGTGTTCCCGAGCGAGGTGTTGGTCAACTTGACCACGCCGCTCCATTCCTTGTTGTAGCCCAGCGGCACGGACGCGCCGTCGCCGGTCGGATTGAAGTCCAGCGTCGCGAAGGAGTTGTTGTCGGTGGGCAGGAAGAGCCGCTCGGCGTAGATGTAGTCGTTGAAGACGTAGCGCCGGCCGCTCACCAGGAAGACCGTGTCGGACAGCGGCGCGGGTCCGCTGGCCGAGATCTGGTAGTTCTGGATTCCCGTGGGGCGGATCTCGTCGTCGATGCGCCGGGCCTCGGCGCGGCCGGGAAAGACGAAGCCGCCGGCAAAGGCCTCGCCGCTCCAGGCGAAGTCCTCTGTGCCCTGCTTCAGCACCGCGTTGACGACGCCGCTCATGGCCTGGCCGTACTCCGCATCGAAGGTGCCGCTGATGACCTGCACCTCCTGCAGCAGCGACCGGTCGACGGTGACCGTGGACTCGTTGTTGAAGGCGTTGTTGACGCTGACGCCGTCCACCTGGTACTGGACCTCGCCCGTGCGGCCGCCGCGGAAGTGCCCGTCGACCACGCCCGCCTGGAGGTTGACCACGTCGTCGAGACCCTGGACCGGAAGCGCTTCGATGTCCTTGTGGGTCAGGGTGGCCTGGGAGCTTGTCAGGCCCAGCTCCACCGGGGGGCGTTCGGCGGTGATGACGACCTCGGCGGTCTGGAGCGTCGTCTCGCCCATCCTGACGTCCTGGCGCGTCGTGCGGTCGGAGGTCACCCGGACGTCGCGGATCAGCACCGACTCGAAGCCGAGGCGGCCGATTTTCAGGTCGTAGACGCCGGGCGAGACGTTGAGGATGCTGTACTCGCCCTCGGCGTCGGCGTAGGCGCCCAGGCGCGTGCCGACCAGGACTATGGTGGCGGCCGTGACCGGCTGGCCGGCGTCGTCGACGACGCGTCCCGCGATGCGGCCGGTCGTGCCGCCGAACGCCGGAAGCGGCGCCAGCGCACAGCACAGGGCGAACGCAACCAGAGGAACGGCGGCGATCCAACGGCCGGCTGTTGTCCAGGCGGGACGACTCACGTCAACTCATCCTCCGTGGTTTCGGCGCCGGCGGCTCCGGGCTGGGCCGCTCCGCCGGCGCCGTCCGGGTCACTTCAGATAGATCGTCTTGCCGCGCAGGGCTGTGCGCTCCGCGCCGCTTTCCGGATCCACCAGCCGCAGCTGGTAGAGATAGAGACCGGCGGCGTGATCGTCGCCCTCGAACAGGGGGATCTGGAACTCGCCCCGCCCCTGGGCGCCCAGGGATCGGCGCTCCACCAGGCGTCCCCTCAGGTCGTAGACCTCGACCGTCACCAGGCTGCGCTCGGGCAGCGCGTACATGATCAGCGGCCGCGAGGTCGCGTTCCGGGACTGGGTCGTGGTCGCATGGTCGGGCCCTGCGCCGCCGTCATCGACGGGCACGCCGCCGTCGGTGTCAAAATGGGCCCAGGCGGGACAGCAGTTGCCGTCATACTCCCGGAACCACCAGGTGCGCGTGCCGTAGCTGTCGGTGAAGGGCGTGAAGGAATCGCCGTCCAGCAGGGTGACGCCGGGGAAGAACACGCCGTCCCCGAGTCCGGACGGATAGCCGAGCGCCGTGAGGTCGACGGCCAGCTCGGCGGTGAAACCGGTGTCGGGTTCGACGCCCAGGGTGTCTACCGTGGTGCCGGCCATCAGCGACAGGGCGATCTCGGCGGTGGACTCGACGACCATGCTGGCGAGGTAGTTCTGGGGCACGGCCGTGCCGTCGGCCCCCACCTGGAACGCCAGGCGACGGCTCAGCAGGTTGTTGTCGCTGTGGCGGACCTCGCGGTCGTCGATCGTGACCAGGAATCCGTCCCAACGGCTGAAGTCGGCATCGTACTGGACCACCAAGTCGCGCGACTCGAAGCCCATGTACAGCATGTCGCCGTTGACGAACATGCTGACGGTGGCGTCGGCCGGATCGAGCACGTAGGCCGTGCTCCCGTTCACGATTGGCTGGTACTGGCCGGCGCGGAAGGACCCGACGCCCGGGTAGGTCTCGCGCAGGGCGTCATCATCCCAGCGGATGTCGAAGGAGTAGACCTCGGCGTCGCTCCAGACGGCATCGTCGAGCATGCCGTCGATCACCGGCACGGCGTCTATCTCGTTGATCACGAGCTCGGGCGCGATGACGGGCACCGGGCCGGAGGCCGTCGTCACGTCCGGGCGGGCGAAGATGCGCACCTCGTCGTACCAGACGTTGTTGCCCCAGGGGCCCTGCCACCAGACGCGGTTCGAGCAGAAGTTCAGCGGATCCAGGGGCCAGAACCAGTCGGTGTCGTAGACGGAGATGTTCCACTCGATGACGTCGCCCGCGGGCTGGGTCACGTCGTAGCCCATGACCCCCAGGTCGAAGCGCATTTCCACCGTGTAGCCGGTATCGACGGTCGCGTCGTCGTTCTGGAGGCCGTCGACGACCGTGACGGCGTCCCAGGCGGCGATCTGCTCGGGGGTGCGGGGATCCGTCGGCGGCCAGGCGTTGCCCCAGCGGCCGAGGAACGAGGGCATCCGCGTCGTCGGCTGCGGGTCGGTCGTCTCGGGGTACCACCAGCTGTAGAGGTACTCGGACACCGGCTTGGGATGTCCGAGGTCGGCGTGATCCTTGAGGCCCATGAGGAAGCCGTCGAAGCGATTGAACTCCAGCGAGCCGCCGATCGACTGGTCGTTCACCACGGCGCCCAGGTAGAGCTGGTTCTCGCGGACCAGGAACTTCAGCGTGGCGTAGGTCGGATCGACGGGGGGCCAGCCGGCCTCCATCTTCCAGCCGCTGCCGGGGATGCCGGCGTCCACGCCGAACTCTATGATCTTCGTCTCGGCCGCGGCCCATGCCGCCTCGTCCAGGACGCCGTCGAGGGTGATGACGTCCGTCGTGGTCCTGGCCCAGATGGCGTCTTCGCGGGCGGCCTGTCCGTAGGCCAGCGCAGACGACATGCAGACCATCGCCATCAGCATCGCGATCATCTTGCGTTTCATTTCCAACCTCCGGGGTTTTTCTTCGCTCTCGCCCTGGGGCTTCACGAATGTCGTTTCATGTCGACCTTGGCGTTTGCATCGACGGGATCCGCGGCCCGCGCCCCGCAGGAGCGGCGGACCTTCAGGACCACGTCGATCGTCTGGACGGTCACCTTGGCGCCGTCCGTATCCGTCAGTGTGTTCAGCATCAACCGCACGGCCTTCTGGCCCAGCGCGAAGGCGTCCACGTGCACCGTGGTCAGGGGCGGGCTCATGTACTGGGCCATGGCGATATTGTCGAATCCAACCACGGCCATGTCGCGGGGCACGGACACGCCCGCGTTGTTCAGGGCACTCATCAGCCCGATGGCCGTGCTGTCGTTGGCCGCGAAGACGGCCGTCGGCCGGGGCCGGTGCGAGAGCAGCGACGCGGCCGCCAGATAGCCGGACGATTCGCGGAAATCCCCCTGCACGACCAATTCGTCCCGCGGTTCGATCCCCGCCTCCGCCAGCCCGCGACGATAGCCGCGCAGGCGCTCATCGGCGTCCACGTTGCCCGCCGGGCCCGCGACCATGGCGATCTCCCGGTGCCCCAGCCCGACCAGGTGCGCCACGGCGGCGCGTGCACCCGAGAAGCTGGCGATGGAAACGGAGCTGCAGCCGTCCACGGCGAAGGGAGGATTGACGAGGATGACCGGCAGGTGGTCGCGGATCTTGGCGATGATCTCCACGGTGAGGTTGTCGGGAGCCATCATGATCAGTCCATCTATGCGGCCGCGCATGGCGCGCGTGGCCGTCAATACGTCCTCGACGTTGGCGTGGGAGCTGGAGATGAGCGTCTGGTACTTCTCGTGCCTGGCGAGCTGATCGATGCCGCGGATGACTTCCGAGAAGAATTCGCCGTAGAGATCGGGGAGCAGGACGCCGAGGGTGTTGGAGCGGCTGGTGGTCAGGCTGCGGGCGGCGCCGTTGGGCCAGTAGTCCAGTTCAGAGGCGGCTGTCCAGACGCGTTGCGCCTTGTCCTCGTTGACCGCCGCGTTACCGTTGAAAACGCGGGATACGGTGGCGATGGAGACGCCGGCTATCCTGGCTACATCTCTGATGGTAGACATCGATCGCCCCCCGGATTCGCCTCCTGCGTTACCGGCCGCGACAGGCGGCACTTGCACGTTGATTTCAAAACCATGTAAACGGTTTCATAAATGTGCTCCCCTGTCAACCCTGATTTGACAATTCGCACGAAATACCCTAAAAGTTGCGCTATCTCGACACGATCCGGGCTACCCCGGACGGATCGTGAATCGAAGTGACGAGGCGGCGATTCGTGGATCATCCGGAAAACGGCGGACCACCACGATGATCCCGCCTCGCAGCAGAAGGAACCCGCCCGATGGATGACGCACGTCCGAGCCCCCACGTGATCGAGCTGTCGCGTCCCACGCCTTCGAGCCGGATCCTGGCCGGCGGCGGACACCTCACCCTGATCACCGCCAACGGGGCCGGTTTCACGTCCGGCAGAGGCGTTCTCCTGACGAAATGGTCGGGCGACGCCACCCTTGATTCTGATGGATTATTCGTTTATGTCAGAGATCGGGAGGTTTTCGAACACTGGATCCCCGGTCGTCCGGCGAGCGGCGACGGCGGCCGGATCAAGTCGGTCTGGGAACCGGGCGTCTTCACCCTCGAGCAGGAGCACGCCGGTCTGATGGCGCGTCTGGAGATCTGCATCGATCCGCACGGCGGCGAGCTGCGGCGCGTGATCTTGACCAACCGCTCCGGGCGTCGCCGCTGGCTGGACCTGACCACCGCCGCGGAAATCGCCCTCGACGATCCGGCGGCCTACGCCAGGCACCCCGTGTTCTCGAACCTCTTCCTGCAGACGGAATACGTCCCGCAGGAGCGCGCCCTGCTGGTCAGCCGGCGGCCGCGGGGGAGCGACGAAGCCTGTCCCTGGCTGATCCACGCGCTCCTGACCGGCGGCTTGCCCGAATACGAGACGGATCGCTGCCGTTTCATCGGGCGCGGCGGGCGTCTCGTCTCGCCGTGGAGCATGCCCACCGCCGCGCCCCTGACGGGAACCGTGGGCAACGTCCTGGACCCTCTGGTCGCCCTGCGGCTGACGATCACCCTCGACGCCGGTGAGAGCGCCGGCGCCGTCTTCCTGCTGGGCGCCGCGTCCGATCGCGAGGCCGCCCTGGGTATGGCTCGCGCATGCGTCGGCGAGCGAGGGATCCGCGACGCCTTCGCGAGAGCCCGCGAGACCGCCAGGTGCGATCTCGACGACCGCGGGCTGACCGCTTCCGAAGCAGCGTACCTGCAGGATCTGGCCGGCGCGATGCTGTACGCCGACCCCCGCCTGCGCGCCGGGCCGGAAACGCGCGCCCGGGCGCGCGGATCCGTCTCCGACCTCGGCCGCTACGGGCTCGCGCCGGATCGCGTCCTGGCGGTCCTGCACGTCGACGGCGACGCGGGCCGCGGACTGCGGCCGGCCGTACGGAGCGCAGCCCGCTACTGGCGTGATCTGGGCCTGGACATCGACGTGATCGAGATCGCCGACGACGCCGACCGGGTCGTCGCCGAGGACGGCGTCACGGTTCTTCCCGCGGGCGCGCTGTCCGCGCAGGAGCGTGATCTCATCGACGCCCACGCCCGTCTGGTGATCCGCGATCGTCTGCCGGAACTGGCCGGACTGGCGCAATCGGCGCAAGCGGCGCGGCCCCGCCCGCGCCAGGCGCCCCTGCCCGCCGCCGACGGCGGTCTTCCCGATCCGGCCGAGGCGCTACAGCACTGGAACGGCTTCGGGGGCTTCAACGCGGCAGGTGACGAATACGCGATCCACCTCACGCACGACAGTGGCGGCGGACTCGTCCTGCCGCCGCGCCCGTGGATCAACGTGATCGCCAATGCGACGTTCGGCTTCCTCGTCAGCGAGACCGGCGCAGGTTCGGTATGGAGCGTCAACAGCCGAGAGCGGCGGCTCACGCCCTGGGCGAACGATACGGTGGGCGATCCCCACGACGAATCCTTCTTCATACGCGACGAGGACGACGGCGTCTACTGGTCCTGCCTGCCCGGCCCCCGCCCCGGCGACGGCGACTACGAAATGCGCCACGGCTTCGGTTACAGCCGCTGCCGACACGAGAGCCGCGCCCTGGCCGCGGACGTCCTCATGTTCGTCGCCCGCGATAAGCCCGTGCGCTTCGTCCGCATCGGCCTTGCCAACCGCGGACGGTTCCCGCGCCGGGTATCCGTCTTCGCCCACAGCCGTCTGGTCCTGGGCGACGGGCCGGCCGGCGACGGCCGCCATATCGTCACCGAATGCGGCGACGGCGACGGCATCCTCTTCGCCTGCAACCGCCTGGCCGGCCGCCACGCCGAAAGGGTCGCCTTCGGCGCCGCGGTCGCGCCGGACGGCGCCGGCCGCGTGCGCAGCTGCGCGGATCGTGCCGCCTTCCTCGGCCCGGTCGGCGACCCGTCCGCGCCGTCGGTCCTGGTCGCCGGGGATCTGCCGGGCCGCGTCGGCGCCTCGCTCGATCCCTGCTTCTCCCACCAGATCACGCTGGAGCTGAAGCCGGGCGTCGAAACCGAGGTGGTCTTTCTGCTGGGCGACGCGGAGGATGCGTCGGCAGCCCGGACGCTGGTCGCGGCCTGCGCCGAGCCAGGCGTCTGGCGCCGCGAACGCGACGCGGCGCTGGGCTTCTGGCGCGACACCCTCTCGGCCGTGAGAATCGAGACCCCGTCGCCGACGCTGGACCTGCTCTGCAACGGCTGGCTGACCTATCAGACGCTCGGCTGCCGGATCTGGGGGCGCACGGCCCTGTACCAGTCCGGCGGCGCCTTCGGCTTCCGCGACCAGCTGCAGGACGCTTCCTCCCTCGCGCCGATCCGACCGGACCTGGTGCGCCGGCAGATCATGCTTCACGCCGGCCACCAGTTCAGCGAAGGCGACGTGCTCCACTGGTGGCACCCGCCCGACGGCCGCGGACTGCGCACCCGCTTCGCCGACGACCTGCTCTGGTTGCCGCTGCTGGCCGCGGAATACGTGCGCGCGACGGGCGACCGCGGCATCATGTCCGAGAACGCGCCCTTCGTCTCCGGCCGCGCCCTGACCGACGGCGAGGACGAGGCCCTCCTGGACATCGCGCCGACCGGAGGGTCGGCGGACCTCTACGAGCATTGCTGCCGCGCCATCGACCGCTCCCTCGCCGTCGGCGCGCACGGCCTGCCCCTGTTCGGATGCGGCGACTGGAACGACGGCATGAACCGCGTGGGCCGCGAAGGCCGCGGCGAGAGCGTCTGGATGGGTTTCTTCCTCTGCTCCGTGATAGACGCCTTCGCGCCGTTCTGCGGCTCGCGCGGCGACGAAGCGCGCGCCGGCCGCTACCGCGCGCACGCCGCGCGCCTGCGCGAAGCCCTGGAACGCCACGGCTGGGACGGCGAATGGTACCGCCGGGGCTACTACGACGACGGCGCTCCGCTGGGATCCCGTCAGAGCGACGAGTGCCGCATCGACGTCCTGGCCCAGGCGTGGTCCGTACTGTCCGGCGCTGCGCCCCGCCCTCGAGCCGACGCGGCCCTCGACGCCGCGCAGCGGCACCTGGTGGACGAGACGCACGGCCTGATCCGCCTGTTGACGCCGCCGTTCGTCGACACGCCTCGCGACCCGGGCTACATCAAGGGCTATGTGGCCGGCGTCCGGGAGAACGGCGGCCAGTACACCCACGCCGCGCTCTGGTTCGTGCGCGCCCTGGCCGAAGCGGGACGCCGCGAACGGGCGGTGCGCCTGCTGGAGATGATCAATCCCATCCGCCTGTCCGCGACGCCCGAGAGGGTCGCGGTCTACCAGGTGGAGCCCTACGTCGTGGCCGCCGACGTCTACGGCGCGCCGCCCCACCTGGGACGGGGCGGCTGGACCTGGTACACGGGTTCGTCGGGCTGGATGCACCGGGTCGTCCTGGAGTCCATCCTGGGTTTCCGGCTCGACGGAGGCGACGCCTTCATCCTCTCGCCCCGGGTGCCCGACGATTGGCCGCGGTACGCCATCTCCTGGCGCGTGCCGGGCGGGGCGACCCGCTACGAGATCGTCGTGAGCAATCCGCACGGACGGGCGGACCGCGTGACGTCCGCCGCGCTGGACGGCGAGAGCCTGGAGGTCCGCGACGGCGCGGTTCGCGTACCCGTACTGCAGGACGGCCGCGGGCATCGCGTCGAGGTGGTCCTGGGCGCGACGGCCGGGGGCGGCTCGTGAGCGCGCGCGCCAGATTTCCGGAGGGTTTCCTGTGGGGCGCCGCCACCTCCGCCTATCAGGTGGAGGGTTCGCCGCTGGCGGACGGCGCCGGACCGAGCAACTGGCACGTGTTCTCGCACCTGCCCGGACGGACCCACGGCGGCGACACCGGCGACACGGCGAGCGACCACTACCGCCGCTGGCGAGAGGACGTGGCTCTCATGGACGCGCTGGGCCTCAACGCCTACCGCTTCAGCGTGTCATGGAGCCGCGTGCTGCCCTCCGGCCGCGGCGTCGTCAACCGCGCCGGTCTCGACTTCTACGATCGGCTTGTCGACGCCCTGCTCGAGCGCGGCATCGCGCCGAACCTGACGCTCCACCACTGGGATCTGCCGGCCATCCTCGACGAGGCGGGCGGCTGGGCGAACCCCGACGCGGCGTGCTGGTTCGCCGACTACGCGCGCGTCCTGTTCCGCGCTCTCGGCGACCGCGTTCGCCTGTGGGCGACCCTGAACGAGCCCTGGGTCGTGGTCGATGCCGGCTACGTGCACGGCTCCCACGCCCCCGGCCGGCGCGATCCGGCCGCGGCC